>JAPKCW010000202.1:0-3450 GCA_028822815.1 Nitrospinaceae bacterium
TTTCCTTGAACAGAATAAACATCTTCAAATACTTTGGTGCTCAACAGCAAAAGAACGGAATCAGTAATTTTTTGAATATTTTTTTTTAGTTCAAGGCGAACTTCAGGGCTGCTCATTTCCAAAGAAACAGTCGCCTTCAAGAACCGACTCCCTCGACTTTTAGCCAGGTTCACAATGAATGGATCAAGGTGAAACATGAGATCCTTTTTCACCTTCTTTACAGGTTTCGGCTCTTCACTTGATGTTTTTTCTTCAGCCTTTTCTTCCTCCACGACCTTCTCTTGGGCTTCCACGTTTCCTCGATTCAATAAAAATATCAACCCTGCAGCAGTGACAAATGCTAGCAAACTTAGACGATATTTTTTCATAAGTATTTTCCTTATAATCGATCTCAGTGGATTTATTCCAATACAGATTGGAGTGTTTTGGTTAGCTACTTTAATGGCTATATCCTACTCTATTCCCCCTCGCAAAAAAAGGGACTGCGAAAAGATGGAACGCTCGCATGTAATCTACATATTTTTGCGATCTTGCTATCAAAACTCATTATGGAAGTTTTGTAGAAGCTTTTTCAAGAAATCAAAATTGACTTGAGCATAGACATGGTTGATTATGGATGGGTCCAGGAGGTCCACTGCTCAATTCGCGTTTATAGCCTAGCCTCTCACGCGAGCAAGCACGATGAGGCCCTTGCCGCAGGAAACTATTTATTAAAAAAAGAAGCCCTCAATTAGTTTGAGTGAAATAACATCCTTTTATTTCAAATTCTAGGAGCAAAAATATGCATGAAGATTTGGATAGGGCAGAAGAGATCAAGCTATCTTCCGATCGGTCTTTCGGGATAGTGTTTCTCCTCGTATTTTTGGCTATGGGGATATGGATGGTCTTGGGAAGCCACCCCGAAGGATGGCTTTTTCTCGCGGGTTCCGTTATTCTTTTTGTTGTTACCTTAGCACGCCCCTCTATTCTGAGCCCTCTCAACCGGGCTTGGTTCAAATTTGGACTCCTCCTCGGTCAAGTGGTCAATCCCCTTATATTAGGGGTCGTTTTTTTTATGGTTATAACCCCCATGGCAGTTATCCGGAGACTATTGGGCAAGGATTCGCTTCGTCTTAAATCTAAACCTTCCCTTGAGAGTTACTGGATCGACCGTAATCCCCTCGGCCCAAAACCCGGTTCCATGACCAGGCAATTTTGATTTAAATAGGAGTCAGCATGTCATTTTTAAATGAATTTTGGGAGTTCCTTTGTGAGCGCAAGAAGTTCTGGTTGTTGCCTATTGTTCTCGTGCTCTTGCTAATGGGCGGACTAATTGTACTGACTCAGGGTTCTGCAGTTGCTCCCTTCGTCTATACATTATTTTGAACCTCAAGCCTATGCGCATTCTGGGCCTATCGGCCTATTATCATGACAGCGCGGCAGCGCTCATTCAGGATGGTGACATTCTCGCCGCCGTTCAAGAGGAGCGGTTTACTCGGGAAAAACATGACGCCCATTTCCCCGCCAATGCCATAGAGTATTGCTTGAAGAGTGCCGGGATCTCTCCTAAAGAGATTGACTACGTGGTTTTCTATGACAAGCCGTTTTTAAAATTCGAGCGTTTGCTGGAAACTTACGTGGCCTTTGCGCCGAAGGGTTTCAACTCCTTTAGAAAAGCCATCCCCCTATGGCTCAAGGAAAAACTGTTTCAGAAAAAACTGATCTGTGAAGAACTGAATAAATGCGGATTTGAAGGTGACTTAGCAAGCAGACTTTTGTTTTCCGAACATCACCTGAGCCATGCGGCGAGCGCGTTTTTTCCTTCCCCTTTTTCCAGGGCGGCCATACTGACAATGGATGGGGTTGGCGAATGGGCGACAAGTTCATTCGCCTTGGGAAAGGAGAACAAGATAGAGATCCACAAAGAAATTCATTTCCCCCATTCTATCGGTCTTTTGTATTCAGCTTTTACTTATTACACTGGGTTCAAGGTCAACTCGGGCGAATACAAACTTATGGGACTAGCTCCGTATGGTGAGCCGAAGTATGCGCAGCGAATATTGGACTATCTGATTGACCTGAAAACCGATGGGTCGTTCCGACTTGACCTTTCCTATTTCAATTATTGCACTGGACTCACTATGACTAGTGCCCGATTTCACGATTTATTCGGTGCTCCTCCCCGACCTGCAGAATCTATGTTAACTCAGAAACATATGGATATTGCTGCCTCCATTCAACAAGTGACCGAGGAGGTGGTCCTACGGCTTGCCCGTTCACTCGTTAAAGAAACCGGGGAAAAGAATCTTTGTCTTGCGGGTGGGGTAGCCCTGAACTGTGTCGCCAATGGGAAAGTACTGCGTGAAGGAGGACAGGATCACCTCTGGATTCAACCCGCCAGTGGCGATGCGGGTGGAGCACTTG
The DNA here is from genome assembly GCA_028822815.1 of Nitrospinaceae bacterium. Taxonomy (GTDB): domain Bacteria; phylum Nitrospinota; class Nitrospinia; order Nitrospinales; family VA-1; genus LS-NOB. Next base: position 2,404 of record JAPKCW010000202.1, read on the forward strand.
GGGCGGCCTTGGCAGCCTATCACCTGCACCTGAAACAACCGAGACAACTGACCGATTTAGGTGACTCCATGAAGGGGAGTTATCTCGGACCGGTTTTTTCGGATGAGAAAATTATTAAACGTCTAGAAGGGGTGGGTGCACGATTTGAAGTTCTTAAAGAGGATGACTTGATTCGTTCCTGTGTCAAAATTCTCGAAGAGGGTAAGGCTGTCGGCTGGTTTCAAGGAAGGATGGAGTTTGGTCCCCGGGCACTAGGAGCTCGCTCTATTCTCGGCGATGCCAGATCACCACAAATGCAGTCGGTTCTTAATTTAAAGGTCAAGTTTCGTGAATCGTTTAGGCCGTTTGCCCCGTCAGTTCTGAGAGAAGACGTTTCAGAATGGTTTGATCTGGATACCGATAGCCCTTATATGTTGCTGGTGGCAGATATCGCAAAGAAATACCAGCAGCCCATGACTAGCGAACAGAAGCGGTTGTTTGGAATAGAAAAATTAAATGTGCCACGCTCTGATATTCCAGCAGTCACGCATGTGGACTATTCCGCTCGCATCCAAACTGTACATCGGGAAACCAACCCCCGCTATCATAAATTACTATCGGTGTTTAAATCTCGAACCGGTTTCCCGGTGCTGGTAAATACCAGTTTCAACGTGCGAGGAGAACCCATCGTCTGTACTCCTGAAGATGCCTTTCGGTGTTTCATGGGAACCGGGATTGAGGCGCTCGCCATAGGAAACTGCTTGTTAAGAAAAGAAACTCAGCAATCTAGCTTGAAAGAAAACTATACCGAAATGTTTGACCTGGATTGATTCCTGAACCAGTTGGATAAGTAAATTATATCGGAAGTAAAATGGAGAAAAGAGGCAGGGACCGGACAATGAAAGTGGGGTTTCAGAGTCAGTCGGGCGTAATAGCATCATCACAACCCAACGCTACTCTCACCTTTTAGTCCCAAAGCAAAGCGTAGAGCAATCTCTTCACCGAATGGCTTTAATTTGGCTTCAATCAAATAAAAAGGCCTAACCGAAATCGGTTAAGCCATTGTAT
>JAPKCW010000027.1:0-15480 GCA_028822815.1 Nitrospinaceae bacterium
TTCCCACACATCGGTGGCCTCATACATCATCAGTTTAGTGGTTTTGAATTCTCGAGACTTTCCTCCCTCAACCATATAACTGCATAAGGTAAAAGGAGCCGCCGCAAAACCAACCAAAGGAATATTGATCTCCTTTCTTACCAAACGGATCGCATCAGCAACAAAACCCAACTGCTCTTCTGCATTTACCGGCAAAAGTTTTTCAACGGCTTTCCGGTCCCTCACCGGACGCGGGATCACGGGACCATCACCCGCCGAAAATTCCAATCCCGTCCCCATCGGTTCTAAAGGAAGGAGAATATCAGCAAAAATAATAGCGGCATCCACCCCCAGCACATCCAGAGGCTGTAATGTAACCTCACATGCCAGTTCCGGGGTCTTGCACATTTCCAGAAAAGTGTGTTTTTCTTTGAGGTCACGGTAAACTTTCATATACCGGCCTGCCTGGCGCATGAACCAAACAGGAGTTTTATCGACCGGTTCACCCCGGCAGGCTTTTATAAAACGTGAATTTTCCATAAACCTATTTAAAAGGGGAATTATCGAGCCACTAGGCGTGGAGCCCACGAACAACAGCTTTTATTGGCTAGCAGTAAAATTTATTGATTATAGGACGGGAACCCATACAGGATCAACGGTTTGTTTTGACTATTGCGCTCAAATCCGCTTTATGGGCCTAATTCCACTTTCATATTCCTGTAGATTTTATAAAGGGCTCGGGTTTGCTCCCCGGATAGGTCAAAAATCTGTTTCTCCAGACTCTTCATCCTCAACTGCTGAGAAAAGAACTGAAACCGTTTCTGGATCAGGAAATATTCGCCCTCTTGTGGTGAGGTTTCCAGGTATCGCTTCCAGTGAAGCACTGCCAATACCAGATTTCCTGCGGACAAGTAAAAATTCCCCAGGGTTTTATTCAATTCAGGATTATCCTCTTTGACAAGTAGAGCATCATAATAGGAATCCAGTGCTTTTTCTTTATCGTCCAAACCCTCGTATGCCGCCCCCTGCTCAACAAGGAGACGGGCATCAGAAGCATTGAAAGCGTTCAGTTTTTTATACTCCTCCAAGGCCGCCAACCATTTACCTCCAAAAAGGTATTTTCGGGCTTTTTCAGCAGAAGTTTTTACCCAATTATTTTTATTAGCAAGCAAACCTTCCAGTCGGCGGACCTCATTATTCACATGTTGAGCAATGCCCGGATCCTTTTCCATGGGTAGCACTGCCTTCAAGGCCGCCAATAGCCTCCCTGGATCACTATTGTTTTTATAATAAATCTGGATAAGGCTCTGCAGCGGTGCTGCATCCATTTTATCCGCAACCCGGCTGATTTGAAGATACCGGATCGCCGACCTGGTATTATCGTGTCCCGCTTCGAAATCAGAATACATCCGGTATAACTCGGAATCGAACGGATCAATGGTGAAAGCATACCTCAAAATCTTATCTGCTGTTTCATCCTGCCGCTGAATTAAATAAGAACCATAAAGCTTATAAATAGAAGCCAGCGTTGCATTGGTCGTCCCCCAACCGGAATTTATTCTTCTCTCCGATTCCAGGCACTTAATTCCATAAGTCTCTGCTTTATCCACATCAAACCATTTCTCTTCCAGCATATAGGCATAACTCCAATTGCAATAATCTACATAACGAATTTTGGTGCGACTCTCCGGAGCCCGCAACCCATAGAACAAAACTAGAAAGACCAAAACAAATACTGCAATTGGCTTGAATTGCCTTCGGCTCCACCAGGCACAGGCTCTACCCACTGCATAAGCAGAAAAGAGGATTAAAAACGGTACGGAAGGAATTCGAAAACGGGCCACCACATGGAAAAGAACCACTGAAAGAATCAGGCATGCCAGAAAAGCATGCAGGAGAAATATTTTTTCCCTGTTGCGGATTGCCAGCACAATCCCCATCATCCCCAAAGCGGAAAACAGGGAAAAATGGCTTAACAAAAAAGGCAGTACCTTGGAATTCTCCAGGTAAAGATAAGTGGAAAGGTTGGATGCCCCCTCCAGGTCGTTGAAATAAAAATACAGCTTCCTCCCGATCATTTGCAAAAACCCGAGAGGGTCACTCATGACCTGCTGAAAAATAAAAGACACAGGAGAAAGGTTTTCCATCTGGTGCTCTTTCTGGAAGCGGATCAAAAGATTCGAGTCAAACCCCACGCCGGGATAATCAATAAAATTTCCAGACAAAAACGCGGTGGCCCCACTGGAATCAAAAAACACAAACCTCCCATGAACCAGATAACACTGGACCAGTAACGGAATAAATGAAAGAAACAGGGGGATAAAAAATATTCCCCAGCCTCTCACTCTCCTCTCTGGTTTCCAGTCTTTAAAAACAAATTTATGAATATAAAAAATGACAAAAGGCAGACACAGAAAAGTATTGGGACGTGATTGAAAAAATAAAGACAGTATCAGGGCGCAACCTATCAGCATTAATGAGGTAGGAGATTCGCGTAAGCGGATCAGAGCGTAGAACGAAAGAATTCCCAAAAAGGTGATGAAGGCAGCCCGGAGAATGATCCCTTCATATATAATTTCCGTGGAGTAAAAGGCAAAACCAATAAAGGCCAAAAAACCCACACGAATATCAAACAGCCTTTTACCTATTGAGAATATTAAAACTGCACCTAGCGCTCCCAGTACAAATTGCAGGCCGTAAACTACATAAAAATTCCTGCCAAATATAAAATAGAGGCTGCCCAGAAAATATTTATAAAGGGGAGAATAGCTGTTATTGGGCGACCGGGCCAAACCATCACCAGCCGCAAAATTCAACGCGCCCTGATCAAAGTTAAAATGGTCATAAACAGGAAGGACAACATCAAAATAAGGGAGTTGTGAGAGTTCGACAAAATAAATAACACGAACCGCCAGAGCGATCAGGAAAAGCCCGGAAAGAACTAAAAGTGGTCGAAGGTGAGTTTGCTCCATAATTGGGAACGCCAAACCTATGATGAAGTTGACATGCGCTTAAAGGGTAGCAAATCGAGCCACCACTCTTTCTAACTCTTCGAGGACAATATCTTCCTTCTCGTTATTTAATTTTTCCCGCATAACAGGAAGGACCTCGAGCCCTGAAAGTTCGCCTAGAGCCCAGACCGCATGCGCCCGGATCAATGGTTCTTCGTCATCCAGCACCTTTATCAGAGGAGGTATGGCTTGCGGGTTGCCGGAATTACCTAGGGCAATGGCAACATTTCGAAGAAGCCCCCTTCGTTTTATCCGTTTAATCGGGCTTCCCTTGAACCTCTGGCGGAACATTTCTCCAGTGATCTGAATCAAGTCAATCAGTTTGAGCGTGTCTTGCTTCTCCTGAAAGTCCGGGTCATCGGTTTTGACCGCATAGGAATTCCACGGACAGACTATCTGGCAATCATCGCAACCATAAATTCTGTTTCCGATTGCCTTTCTATACTCAATGGGTATGACCCCCTTCAACTCAATAGTAAGATAGGAAATACATCGGTTCGAATCCAGAACATAGGGGGCGATTATGGCCTTTGTCGGGCAAATATCTATACAACTCCGGCAGGTACCGCAATGGTCATCAGCCGGTTGAGATTGAGGAAGGACCACATCGGTCAGTATTTCAGAAAGAAAGTACCAGGACCCCAATCCTTCGGTGAGAAGATTGGTATGCTTGCCGATCCAGCCCAAGCCCGCTTGTTGAGCCAAAGGCTTTTCGAGAAGGGGGCCTGTATCCACATAAATCCGGGTTCTGCATCCTGCAAACTTTTCCTGTATTCTTTTCTCCATCTGCCTCAAACGCGGTGTGATGATATCATGGTAGTCCTTGTTCAAAGCATAAATAGAAATATCCGCAATTTCACGATGCTCGACATAGCTCATATCCTTTTCCATTGCATAATAGTTGGTGCGAAAACACAGAATGCTTTTCACTCCTTCCAATACGAGGTCGGGATTTTTTCGCTTCTCCTCACCACGCCGCAGATAGGCCATTTCTCCGTCATAGCCCGCATCCAGCCATTTTCCGAACCTCTCACCGGCCGGGCCCAATTCAGGGCGGGCCACTCCGAATCCATCAAAACCCAGGCTTTCTGCAAAAGCTTTAAGGTCTGCCAGCTTCTCATTTTTTTCTAAAAGATTCATAAACTTAAGCAGGTTGATTCAATTCAGGGATTCTGATATTCTCAAACTACTGGCCGTAGGGGCAACTGGCAAGGGATTAATTGAGCCGAGAGAACTCTTTGTTCGCCAGAGAGAGCTATTGCTCATTGGCCTCACGCCGAGTGGTTTTGCAACGGGAAAGCTCATAAAATGAATAAAACGGGTTACGCATCGGATCCATTTTTCCTTAAGCATGAAACTGAACCGCATCCTGAAAACCCCGGTCGATTAACGGCCATTCAAAACCGGCTGGAATCCTCTGAATTTTACAACAACCTCATTCCAATACAACCCCGCAAGGCCACGGCCAAAGAAATTAGTCGGGTGCATGATTCAGGCTATGTAGCAAGCGTTGAGAAGAGTTGCGCGGACGGGGTGCGCAATTTGGATGCCGACACGGTAATCTCTTCCGATTCCTATGACGCGGCGCTTTTGAGTGCCGGGGCGGGAATGAATGCCATCGACCAACTTATCGATGGAAATATTCATAACGCCTTTTGTGCTGTACGCCCACCGGGCCATCATGCCGAACAAGACCACGCGATGGGATTCTGCCTGTTCAACAATGTGGCAATAGCCGCCCGATACGCACAAAAAACAAAAGGACTAAACAAAATTTTCATTTTCGATTGGGATGTGCATCATGGCAACGGGTCCCAGCACTCGTTTTATAGTGACCCATCCATTTATTATAGTAGCATGCATCAGTACCCATTTTATCCAGGTACGGGTGCGGGAGAAGAAACTGGCACCGGAGATGGGCTGGGCACCACATTGAACCTTCCAATGGACGCCTACTCAGATGATGACGACTACCTCTCTGCAATAGAAAACAAACTGATCCCGGAAATCCAACACTACAAACCCGATCTGATAATTATTTCAGCCGGCTTTGATGCGCATCAGAATGATCCTCTGGCCCAAATTCAGTTAACCACTGAGTGCTTTGGTAAAATGACTGAATTACTGATGGGTATTGCCAGGGATGTTTGCGATGGACGGTTACTCTCCATGCTGGAAGGAGGCTACGACTATGACGCATTGAGTGACTCGGTACAGCTTCACATGCAAACCTTATTAACTTTTGAACCTGAGATGGGAAAATAAAATCCGCAATGCCCGACGCCGATAACAGCGCGCAAAATAAGAGAATAATCATCATGGCTTTAATGGTGGCATTGGGGGTGATATTACATCGCCTTGAAGCCCTGCTCCCCCTACCCACACCATGGGTCAAGCTGGGTTTGGCCAACTTGATGACCCTTATGGCCCTGGTTTATTTGGGGACCAAAGAGGCTTTTATCGTAACCCTACTCCGGGTCATACTGGGTTCCATTCTTGGAGGGACATTTTTAGGTCCTACCTTTTTCCTCAGTCTAGTGGGAGGCCTTGCTGGCACCGCAATCATGTGCGGAGTTTACAACAGGGGAAGGGGACCGTTCAGCCTTGTTGGCGTCAGTGTTTGTGGAGCCTATACCCATACTTTCATTACCGCAGCCTGCGTTTACTTTTTTCTTATAAAACAAACTTCTTTTTTCGTCCTGCTTCCCTTTTTCTTCTCACTGGCCCTGATTACCGGCATTTTGACCGGAGTGGTCGGCAATCTTTTATCCCGAAAAATGGGGTTTCCGCTAAAGCTTTCCCAAGCCAGTTAAAGGTTTTATAGTTAAAATCCGATAAAATTGTTTTAGACTTTTGGTAATTCTTGTTCTAGAATCTATTGATTACGAATAACAATTGGAATTGTTTTAATGAATAATCCATCCGATCCAGATAGCAAATTTGCCTTGTTAGCAGAATTTTGGGATTTCCTTAAAGCCCGGAAAAAATGGTGGCTGGGGCCCATTGTCTTCATCATGTTGCTGATGAGCCTGCTTATCGTTCTGACAGAGGGTAGCGCCGTTGCCCCGTTTATTTACACCCTGTTCTAGACCTTAATTTGGTTAAACTTTCCATAGTCATTCCGGTTTATAACGAGCGTGACACGCTTCGTGCCTTGATTTCCAGGGTCGAAGCTGTGGACTATGAGAAAGAAATCATCCTCATCGATGACTGCTCCACAGACGGAACGCGGGATGTTTTGAAAGACTATGAGGGCAGGGGAAATTTTCAGGTCCTTTACCATGATCACAATAAAGGTAAAGGTGCCGCATTGCAGACTGGTTTTCCCAAAACCAGAGGAGAGATCATCATCATTCAAGATGCTGACCTTGAATATAATCCCACAGACTACGGAATATTGCTGGAACCCATTCTGGATGGGCGGGCCGATGTGGTGTTCGGATCCCGGTTTCTGGGAGGCCCCCACCGGGTATTGTTCTTCTGGCATTACCTCGGCAACAAATTTCTCACCACTTTGTCGAACATGCTCACCAACCTGAACCTAACCGACATGGAAACCGGCTACAAGGTCTTCACAAAAAAAGTAAACGACTCTCTGACCTTCAAATGCAACCGTTTTGGCTTTGAACCCGAATTCACCGCCAAGGTTGCGAAGAATAAATTCCGGGTCTATGAAGTCCCCATCTCGTACAGTGGCAGAGACTATTCAGAAGGAAAAAAAATCACCTGGAAAGACGGCTTCGCCGCCATCTGGTATATTTTTAAATTCAGGTTTTCGGATTAATTCCCACTCGGCGTGGGGCCAATGCACGTGATATTTCACCTTAGCTTTTACCCGTACCGGGCATGAAATTTATGGTTGGGGATACCACGCGTGCCCCGAAGGGGTAATAACTTTATTTGGCTAGCAAAACTTATCTCGGATCACGTTCTTCCAGTAATCTATGAGTTCGCTCCATTTAACTTCCCTCCAGCCGTTCCCCACAATGCGGGCAAACCTCATCCTGCTCTACCACTTCTGTTCCACAGACAGAGCAAAGCTGGATGCTTTCACGTTCTTCCAGCAAACTACGGGCTCGCTCCGCATCTTCTCTGAGTGTCCAAAGTCGAACTTTCATGAGGTCCGCGACCGGCGCAGGCTCTGCGTGAAAAGATATATTCTCCAACTGACAGGGAATGCCTTCACTTTCCAGAAAACCCTGCATGATATAAGCCTTGGTTTCGTTTAAAACCGTACAAAGCACTACCAGGTCAGGAGCCTCCTCCTGTTCCACCGACAATATAAACTCTGTATTACAAGCCGGACAACTGGAAGACGTATCGGAAAACTTTTCATCGCATTTGGGGCATACACGCATATTTTTATTCTAATACCGCTTCAGCAATCGGCGAACCGCCTCATGGACATCTTTCACAGTAATGTCTTCAAGGCAATAAGGCTTGTTGAGGGGAGAAGGTTTGCACTCTTTAAAAAATCTCTGCTTGCAGGGGGAGCAACTAAAATTCTTTGTCACCACCTCCTGTTTTTCCATGGCCATATAAGGTCCGGTCGTCTCGGGGCTTCCTGGTCCAAAAATCCCCAAGACAGGAACCCCAACCATTGCTGCAAGATGCATCAGCCCGCTGTCATTGCCAATGAACAATCGACTTTTTTTTAAAAACCCCGTCAAAACCCTTAAATTAACCGGAGGAATAATCTTAATCGTTTTTGATTGGTCAGAGTTTCTAATTCGGTTCATCAACTCCGATTCCTTTTCCGTGCCCAAAAGAACCACTCGCTTCCCATCTTCTTTAATCAGCTTTTGGCACAAAATCCCAAATCTCTCGGCATGCCAGCCCCGTTCCACTTTTGAAGTTCCCGGATGCAGGGTTAGAAACTCCTCGTCTTCATCCAAACCCATATCCAGAAGAACTTCTCGAGTTGTGGCATCCCCTTCCTGTGAAATTAGCGGAGCAAATTCACGGTCAGGAGTATCCAGCTTCAAGGATGAAAGGATTTTAAAAAAATATTCGACACGATATTGCGCTTTTTTTAAACGCGATGTCGTTTTAACAGGATGAGTGAGCAGAATTTCTCTTGCATCGGTGTTATAGCCCAAACGGCACTTCACCTCCGTCAAACTCAAAAGGAACGCCGAACCAAAGGAGTTGGGAAACACCACGCCAACATCAAAATTAAATTTTTTCAGGTTGCGAGCAAACTTGGTCTTTTGCCAAAACCCGTTTTCCGATCCGGAAGGCAATGTAAAAACCGTACTGATAGAGGGGTGACCCAGAAGTAATTCGTCGGAGGGAGATTTTGCAACAACAGAAATACGGGCCACAGGATAAGCACGACGCAGGGACTGTATTACCGGAAGCGTCAACACCACATCACCTATCCAATTGGGCATCCACAACAAAAAACTGTGAATCTCCTGGCTGTAAAGGGGGCGTGCTGTGTCCATAACCCAAGCCGTTAAATGTTTTTTTTAGAAGCGCCCTAAAATAGATCAGGCTTATTTGACCCTTTGTATCCGGGCACCCAGGCAGGAAAGCTTTTTTTCCATGTTTACATATCCGCGGTCAATATGATAAACACGTGAAATTACGGACTGGCCTTTTGCCGCCAGAGCTGCCAGCACAAGTGAAGCACTGGCCCGAAGATCCGTGGCCATCAAAGGAGCGCTCGAAAGGCTTTGGACCCCACTGATGACCGCGGTGTGCCCATCCAACGTAATGTTAGCTCCCATCCTTTTTAATTCCGCAACATGCATAAACCGATTCTCAAATACGGTCTCCATGATAATACTCTGTCCACGCGCCAAAGTCATCAACGCCATGAACTGGGCTTGAATATCCGTGGGAAAACCTGGATAAGGATGGGTTCTTGCGTTGACAGCAACTAAAGGACGCCCGCCCCGGACCCGAATCGAGGAGCCTTCTACTGCCACATTAACCTGAGCCTCCTGAAGCTTCAGGATAATGGGTTCCACATGTTGCGGGATACAGCTCTCAATCAACACCTCTCCCTGCGTAATGGCAGCCGCGATCATGTAGGTACCAGCTTCAATACGGTCAGGAAAAATGCGGCACTCAATCGGCTTCAAGGAAGAGACCCCTTGAATAGTAATCATATCGGTGCCTTGCCCCTCAATTTTTGCTCCGGCCTGGTTCAAAATATCCGCAAGAAACACGACCTCGGGTTCCTTGGCCACATTTTCAAGAATGGTTTCCCCTTCCGCGAGAGATGCTGCCATCATCAGGTTCGCGGTACCCGTCACCGAAACCGTATCAAAATAGAATTGGATTCCCTTAAGACAATCAGCGGTCCCATGCACATAACCCTGTTCCAGCCATATCTTCGCCCCCATTGCTTCCAGTCCTTTAATATGGAGATCAATGGGTCGCGCTCCTATAGCACAGCCCCCTGGCAGGGAAACCCGGGCTCGGCCCAACTTGGCCAGCAAGGGTCCCAAAACCAGGCAGGAAGCCCGCATTGTAGAAACCAGGTCATAAGGTGCTTCCGGGTTGTTTGCACTCGACGTATCTAAAACAATTTTTTCGTTGCGATAACTTTCCACTTCCGCTCCCAGATCCTTGAGAAGCTGAATCATGGTTGCCACATCGCGAACTTTTGGAACCCCTTCAATGATATTGCGTCCACGGGTCAGAAGTGTCGCGGCCAGAATAGGAAGAACCGCATTCTTGGCCCCGCTAATTTTGACCGTACCCTCTAAAGGCCGTCCACCCTCTATAACAATCTTATCCATTCACAGTCCTTGCCAATACCACCCTGTCATAACCGGAATAATCCTGAATCACCTGAATATCTTGATAGCGGGAACCACCTTGCATTAAGGCGACTACAGCCGGGGCCTGGGTGTGCCCGATCTCCAAAGCCAGCAAACCATTTTCTTCCAGTTTTTCCCATGCCATAGGCACGATAAATCGATAATAGTCCAAACCATCTCTCCCCCCATCCAGTGCCTGGGTCGGTTCATATTGCCGGACCTCGGGCATGCACTTTGACAAGTTTTCCGATTCAATATAGGGCGGATTGGAAACAATAAGATGATACGGCCCTTGCCAGTCTACCTTCATCAGATCGCCAGCTACAAAGCAAATCCGATCCATCACTGCATGACGCACCGCATTTTTTCGGGCAACTTCCAATGCCGACTTTTCAATAGCAGTAACATGGCTTTGAGGAATTTCCTTCGCTAAAACGATGGAAAGAATTCCCGACCCAGTTCCCAAATCCAGAATTCGCACAGGCGGAGATTTTTTCACCAACGCTTTTAAACATTGCTCAATCAGAATTTCCGTTTCCGGCCGGGGTGTCAGAACTTTTTCATTAACTTCAAATTCGAGTGACCAGAATTCCTGAACGCCAGTTATATGGGAAACCGGTTCGCGCAAAACCCTTCTCTCGATTCTGGAACAAAGCATCTGCTCCTCAGCTCGATTCAAAACTCGATCAGGATGCGTCATCAACTCCGTTCTTGAGACCTTAAGACCATCTGCCACTAAAACTTCCGCATCCAACCGGGGCGATGCAACCCCTGCCCGCAAAAATTTGTGGCAGGCCCAATTGAGAAAGGAGAAAATGGTCCCATCCCGACAACGGCTCAGTTTTGATTGAACCTCCACCCTATTCTCCTTTCAGAGCCTGCGTCTGGAAATGGAGCGTTAACGCGTCAATAATCTCAGTCAGGTCACCCTCCATCACCAAGGACAACTTATGCAGGGTCAAGCCAATGCGGTGGTCGGTTATCCGCTCCTGGGGATAGTTATAAGTACGAATGCGTCCGCTACGGTCACCGGTGCCAACCTGCTGTTTGCGTTCGCTGGCCATAGCTTCTTGTTGTTTTTTTTGTTCCTCATCATACAACCGGGCTCTCAGTACCTTCATGGCTTTTTCCCGGTTTTTATGTTGCGATTTTTCATCCTGACAAGTCACAATCATTCCGGTCGGGATATAAGTCAGGCGCACCGCCGAATCTGTCGTATTGACACTCTGGCCCCCTGGCCCGGACGCCCGATAGACATCTATCTTTATATCCGCCGGGTTGATTTTAATATCCACATCCTCCACTTCTGGTAAAACAGCAACCGTCACCGCCGAGGTATGAATGCGCCCCTGGCTTTCTGTATCGGGAACCCGTTGTACCCGGTGGGTGCCTCCTTCGTACTTTAGTTTGCTGTAAGCCCCTTTTCCCGAAATGTTGAAAATAACTTCTTTGAATCCGCCTTTGCCGGTCAGACTGGAACTCAAAACCTCCACATTCCATTTTTTCTCCTCCGCATACCTCGAATACATGCGAAACAGATCATTTGAAAAAAGTGCCGCCTCTTCGCCTCCCGTACCAGCACGAATCTCCATAATAACGTTGCGCTCATCGCGAGGGTCTTTAGGGAGCAAAAGAACTTTCAGGGCTTCTATCGTTTCCTGTTTTTGGGTTTCCAGGTCGGCCATATCTTCCTGAGCCATTTCAATCAATTCCGGGTCTTTTTCCTCGTCCAGGATTGTTTTACTCTCGCCCAATTGCCGGTCGATCTTCTGTAATTTCTGAAACTGGTTGACAATGGGGGCAATCTCCGACTGCTCCCGGGCATACTTCTGGAACTCGAACTGTTGGGAAATTATTTTAGGATCACTGAGCAATTGGTTGAGATCATCATAACGCTTCTCAACCGATTTCAGCTTATCAAACATGGATGGAATGGTTTCTTGAAAAACCCCGGGGGGTCAGGGGAAAGAAAAAAGAAGGTGACCGCGTTTACTGGGGGCTGGTTGCTTCCGCCACAACAGCAGGCTTCGCCGCCTTGGCGTATTTGCGCTTGAATTTTTCAATGCGACCAGCAGTGTCCATGATCTTCTGTTTTCCCGTGAAAAAAGGATGGCACTGGGAACAGATCTCTACATGAAGGTCTTTCAGGGTTGTACGGGTCTGTATTTCACTCCCACATGCGCACCGCACCGTGAGTTCATAGTATTCGGGATGAATGCCGTCTTTCATTGAGTCACCATTAAGAATTCATTGCCGCTAAAAACTCGGCGTTAGTTTTTGTTTCTTTTATCTTTTGCAGGAGAAGGTCCATCGTATCATGGATGCCCATCGGGATCAAAACTTTTCTCAATAACCATACACGCTGGAGGTCTTCCTCGGGAAGCAAAAGTTCTTCTTTGCGGGTTCCTGATTTGTTGATATCGATGGAGGGAAAAGTTCTCTTGTCTGCCAGTTTGCGGTCGAGGACGATTTCCAAATTACCCGTTCCTTTGAACTCCTCAAATATAACATCGTCCATACGGCTTCCCGTATCGATGAGCGCCGTAGCAAGGATGGTCAGGCTTCCCCCTTCCTCAAGGTTTCTGGCGGCACCAAAAAAACGCTTGGGCCTTTGCAGGGCATTGGAATCCACACCGCCCGACAACACCTTTCCGCTGGGAGGAACAATAGCATTATAAGCCCTGGCCAGACGCGTAATACTATCTAGAAGGATTACCACATCCTTCTTGTGCTCAACCAGGCGTTTGGCCTTTTCAATCACCATTTCCGCCACCTGCACATGCCTTTGCGCCGGCTCGTCAAAAGTGGAACTGATGACCTCGCCCTTAACAGAACGTTCCATATCGGTCACTTCTTCCGGGCGCTCGTCAATGAGCAAAACGATCAACGCAATTTCCGGATAATTCGTGCTGATGCTGTTGGCAATGGATTGCAACAACATGGTTTTCCCGGTTCTGGGCGGTGCCACGATCAACCCGCGCTGGCCCTTGCCGATGGGGGTCATCAGGTCCATCACCCGGGCACTGTAGTCCTTGCCACCCGGTGTCTCCAGTCGAATCCGCTCTTCGGGATATAACGGTGTCAGGTTGTCGAATAAAATTTTGTCCTTGGTCTTTTCCGGATTCTCAAAATTGATCGCCTCCACCTTCAACAGAGCAAAATAACGCTCGCTATCCTTGGGCGGACGGATCTGGCCGGAAATGGTATCGCCGGTACGCATGTCAAACTTGCGAATCTGGGACGGTGACACATAAATATCATCTGGACCCGGAAGATAATTGTAAGTCGGCGCCCGAAGAAAACCGAACCCGTCAGGGAGGATCTCCAGCACCCCCTGGCCAAACATCAGGCCGTCCTTTTCGGTCTTGGCTTCCAGAATCCTGAATATCAGGTCCTGCTTTCTAAGCCCGCTGTGGCCCTGGATCTTCAGATCTTTGGCAATATTTGTGAGTTCGGATATGGTTTTAGACTTGAGTTCTTCTATGTTCATCTGGGTCATGGTTTGTAGCTTCTTTGAGGGAGATTAGGAATGATTTGTTCTCGTAAATGTCATGCCCTTGGAATGGAACGCAGGTTCAAAGGCAGGGAAGACTCGATAATAGTTAAGTATTTATATTGTGAGTTTGTTCTATTTGATTAGCGGCGAAAGCACGAAAAAAATTAGCTGGATAATCGCTTGGTTTTATAAGGGATTTTTGTCTGGGAGCTTTTGGATCTCATTCACTGTATCCAGTTCTCTCCCTTTTGTCAACTCCTTTAGCAATATTTCATCCGTACGCAAACCGCCGTCCCGGTCCAATGGGGGACATGCAGACCAGACCTGGGTTTTTATTGCCCTATATTTTCGTTTTTTATTCGCTATCTGGATAATGCCGATCCCACCCGAAGTGTGGGAGACAGGGTTTGCTTGATAGTCGAAGGTTGGTCAGGGTTAAGGCGAAGGCTTAAGTTGAGATGTTTGCGGCCCAACTCAGGCCGGTCGGTCCGCTTCATATAGAACATACCCAGAATATACTGATAGTGGGCCGATTCCGGTTCGAGGGCCGCCGCCTTTTGATAAGCACTGAACGCCCCATCCGAGTCTCCAGCCATATCCAGGAAAACAGCCCGATTAAAATGAGCCAGCGCATAACCGGGGTCTCGCTCCAGGGCCTGGTTTAATAAATCGAGGCTTTCCTTTATCCGATTCCGGTTTCCCAGAAAAACTGCCAGGTGAGTGTAGTATTGGGGTCTTTCCAGATTCTTCTCAACCAGCTCCCGATAGAGAGATTCCGCCTGGTTCCATTCTTCCCTCTCCGCATGGATATGAGCAGAGTAGAGAACGGCCCTATTATTTTCAGGCTCCAGCATTCTGGCTTGTTTCAATGTTTCCAGCGCCCGGCCTTGATCCCCTTTCTCCCAATAAGAAAGTCCGAGAAACATCATTGAACGGGTGTGGTGCGAATTTTTCGAAACACTGTCCTGCCACAAATGGAAATCATCCTGATAAACATAATTCCTGCTGATGCTTAATATACTAAATATTAAAATAACAGATAATGCTCCTTCTCCCTTTAAATACCTTGACGCCATTACGGTAAGGGCCAGCATGAGTCCCATACCAGGAATATAAAGAAAGCGATCGGCCATCATTTGTGGAAAAGGAATAATGTGGGAAACTGGAAGCAATGCAATGAGAAACCAAAGCAGTCCGAAAAATACAACCCGCTGGCTTGAATAGCTCCATCGAATCAGCCAAATATAACCCGCCATCACAAGAACCGAAATCAGAACCTGCGGCTCCATTACACTTTTATAAACCTGATCGGGATACCAGATATTCAAATTGATTGGAAATAATATTTTTATTATGTATTCCTTGAAAACCACCATCATACTGAAAACCATATGGATGGGATTATTGTCTGGATAATCGCGGAGGGTCCCCCCGCCCGAATGCGATAACAGGGCCAGTATCGTGATCCCCAGAGAAATTAAAAAATAAGGTGCCTTATCCAAAAGGATGTTTTTAATGTGTTTGCTTGTAAACGAAACATCGTAAAGGACCAGCAGGAGAGGAAGGATCACTACCGTAGTTTTTGCGAGACAGGCTAGCAAAAATAAAATCAGGGAAAGGGGACGCGTTCCCCCACGCAGATAGGTTAGAAACGAAAAGGAAAAAAAGAAAAAAGATAACAGATTTTTACGCTCTGAAATCCAGGCCACACTTTCCACTTGTAACGGATGAGTCAAAAAGATCAAAGAAGTCCATAAAGCGACTCTTCCCGACTTGGTAATCTGGAGAACCAACTGATAAACCAAAAGAGAATTTACAAAATGAAGCAGGGTATTGGAAAAATGGTATCCGGCAGGATTCAAGCCATAAAGCCAATAATCAAAGCTCAGGGAAAGGAGGGTTAAGGGAAGATAATCCCAAAGATAAAAAGAGGAAAACATATTCCACAACCCCTGGCTGTCCAGAACCTTTATTAAATAGTTTTTGACGATGTAATGCTGGTCGTCGAACACAAAACCATTTTTCAGGGAATTGAAATAGATCAACCCCGTTAAGGCCAGAAACAGGCTAACCAGGAAAGCGCGGCGGACAAAAGATGTGTTTGCGAAAATCGGCAATATGAGCGGTTGTTTAGAATCATTCAAGTCCTGTTCGACTCCTCACAATAAATCAACCCGAACATTTTACCACTAGGCGTGGGGCCAGTGTGCGTGATATCTCT
>JAPKCW010000203.1:0-3404 GCA_028822815.1 Nitrospinaceae bacterium
ACATCTAACAGCCCTTATAAAAACCTTCCAAGTAATTAATTTTACTGCATTTCTGGATTATTGTGCTACCATAAGGGCCGGAATAAAACCATGGTAAAACTTTGGAATTTTCTTGTATTTTATTGAGGCGAAAATGCCAAAACAGGATATTTTTGACTCAGGTCAGGCAAAAAAATCAACCCTGAGTTTAGAAAAAGGACATCCTTTTTTGCCAAAGAGGGGCTTCTTGTGCCGCACTCTTTCTATTAGGCCCCAACCCACCCCATAAATATGATCGAACAATTTTTGCAAACTGCTCTTGAGTTTTTTAAAGAAATCTGGTTTCAGCTGGATTCCCAATTCGGTCTGGAAGATACAGAAGCATTTAAATTCCTCAAACCTTATCTTATTCAACTCCAAGACGATCCCCTCTATATGGGTATTTCCCTTGCCGCGCTCTTTCTTGTTCCATATGGCCTGATAAAAATCAGGAGCATCTCTAGAGAACGCGACCAGAAACTCGATGAATTGATGGAAGAAATGGAGGAGGAAGAATACGATGAAGATGATCCAAGAAGGCTTCGTCGACCTGAACCCGAACCGGATGAAGAGGATGATGAGGCGAAACCTTTATTTGGAGATGATGAAGCCTCCGCACCTTCTTATATGAAAGTTCTCGATGACATAGAGGGAAAAGATATAGCGGAAGAAGATTTTGAGGCCGAATTAGAGGAGTTTGAACTTGAGCCTTCCTCTGATAGCGAAGAAACCGTCGACTCTGAAAAAATTGTGGAGCCTGTCAGTTCACTTTTGACGGAAAACGAATTCGATAAAGAACTGAATGAATTCATGACGGAGGAGCCTGACTGGGAAAAAGAGGAAAATGATGTTGTCTCAGAACTCAATCTCGATGACTCCTCCCACGATGAGGCCATCAAAGAACTCCAAGAAGAAGAATTGATGAAGTTGGATGAAGAACTGTCCGCCGAGGATCCCCTCTCGAACTATTCTGAACTTGACGAGGATGAACAAGACAAAGCCATTAAGGATCTTCAGGAAGAAATGGAACGGACTATCAACCAACCGACCCAACAAATTGATGAGCCCACCGAGATCCCAAGCTCCATCAAGGATTTGAGTGAAATTCATATTGGCGGGGATACCACCATTGATGAGGATTATTCCTCCGAGGAGGAGTATTTCCTGGAAGATTCTCCAGAAAAAGCGCATGATGCTGATTCTCCAGATAGCCAAAGCGAAGCACCCACCCTTTCAGAAGAATCTTCTGACCCCTCAATTTCAGAGCTCTCAGACTCGGAAATTTTGGCATCTTTAGAACCTGGATTGGAAGCAGGTGGTCTGGAACCAGAGAGAAAATACTCTTCTCCCGAAGAAACTGACAGCCTGATAGATCGGCTTAAATTTTTACAGACACGTTTTGAGAACCGCTACCAACCCCTTGAACCTGCGGGTTCCCCAACGCCTATTGAAAAGAAAATTTCGGACTATTCTTCAGAGAGTCTGGCAGAACCCAGACGATACACAAGCATATCCACAGGTATATCCCCAGATAGCAAAAAGTATATGGATTTACTGGAATCGTTTATTTTTATGAAAGACCAGAAAAAATATAAATAACCCGTTATGGGGCCCAGAACATTCAAAGTATAAACTCAATGACAAACGCAATTAACATTATCGCGGTAGGCGGCGGAAAAGGCGGTATAGGGAAAAGTGTTGTCTGCACCAATCTTGCGGCAGGTATGGCTTTGAGTGGACAAAAAGTTATTCTCATGGATACCGATTTCGGCGCATCCAACCTTCACGCCCTATTGGGTATCAGCAACCCCGAGCACGGCTTCCAGGATTTCTTTAATACCGATATCGTCGACCCCAGAACACTCCTTCTCGATACCGGCATTAGTAATCTTAAATTTGTCAGCGGTGCAGGAGACAACCCTGGAAGCGCAAATATTGGTTCCGATAAAATCGGCACCATAATTTCTTTCATTAAGGGACTGGAAGCCGATACCATCCTCCTTGATTTGGGCCCGGGAACCAACTACAACGTCATTGATTTCTTCAATATCAGCACGCAAGGCGTGGTACTGACAACACCGGAAATGACTTCTGTCATGAAAACATTCAGCTTCATCCGAGCTGCCCTGTTTCGCCGGATATCGCTTGCTTTCCAAGCTTATCCAGAAATCCAGAAAATGGTAGATCATTCCGATCCAACTAATGCCGATATGGAATCCTACACCACCGGATTATTGCGTTCAAAATTCAAGGAACATTTTCCCAACTATACTGAGAGCCTCGACTCATTAATCAAGGATTTTACTCCCGGTCTTGTAGTAAACCGAGTGAGAAACCGCAAAGATCTGATGGCTGGAGACAATCTTCTTAAACTGGTCAAAAAATTCCTCGAAGTCGAGGTCACCTATCTGGGGTACATCATTGAAAGTGATCGGGTCCGGGATTCTATTGACGAAATGATTCCGTTTTTAATCAAGGACCCGCAAAGTAAACCTTCTGAAAATCTCCAGCAGATTATCGGAGCATTGACCAACACCGATCTGCAATTTGTGAAAAGAGAGGGGAGAATCTTTGTTTCAAAACAGGTCCGCCTCTCGTCCGGATGGGAAGCCTGACCCTTTCCTACGGGCCGACTGAATTTATTCCGATTTCATAGGTATTCCAGCAAGATTTAAAAAACCACGCCCATTTCCTGTACAATAAAACCACTATTAATCAACAACACTTCTTTCAATACATGGATTCATCGACCCAATCCATCCTGTTGGAACTTTTAAATTTTTCCACCAGCCAGAACCAAAAACTATATGTGGTTGGAGGCATATTGAGGGATTATTTGTCCCGAAAACCCGACTTCGATCTGACCGGGGAAAATGCCGCAGAAATAGGAAGTTGCTTTGCCCGCTCCCTCAATTTCACATGCGTTCCTCTGGATAACACCCCTGGCCGACAAACGGTTCGCGTTATCCTCGATCAAAAACGGCATCTGGATTTCACCGATTTACAGGGAAAAAACATCGAAGAAGATTTATCACAACGGGATTTCACCATCAATGCCATGGGGCAACTCTTATCGGATTTTCTATCCGGAAAAACAAACATTATTGATCCTTTCAAAGGGCAGGAAGATTTGAAAAATAGAAAAATTCGGGTACTACAAGGCCCTATTTTCCAATCCGATCCCCTTCGCATGCTTCGAGCCTTCCGTTTCGCAGCAACCCTTGGTTTTCAAATTGATGAGGAGACATTAAGCAAGATTTCTCTCCATAAAAACAAACTGAATGAATCGGCTCCAGAAAGAATCTGGCACGAGCTGACTTTATTTTTTAAAACCCCGAACACCATTTCATTGCTGGAGATCATGCATAACTGCGGGCTTCTGCACT
>JAPKCW010000204.1:0-3392 GCA_028822815.1 Nitrospinaceae bacterium
CATAATGGCCGAGTTCAGGTCCAACACCTCATCGCGTCCACCCCCAAAAAGAACACTGTTGGAAAGTTTAATCAAGCGCCCTGACAAGACAGGTTCCGTTTGGATCAGGCTCGATATTTCTTCAATATCGCTTTCAGGGTCATTAATTCGGCCCTCCAAATTGATGAGAATATCGGATAAAGGGGGCAGGTCCCCTTTGGTTTCCAGCAATTCCAAGAGTTTTTCTTTCACAGAGTCACTTCAAAGTTGTTTGTGAAACCCACATAATAATAACCGGAAGGGTCAAAATGCCTAATTTGACCAATGTTAAGCATTATCCATTTATTCCCTTACCCGTCAAGCCTTTATAGACCTTTCACTGGTAGAGATGTGCGGTCTATGCAAGGCTTTTTCTCTATAAATTTATGTTGACCCGATAGTGATTCAACCCCTACAATGCAAACCAGAGGATGTGTAAGGGGTGACAATTAAACCCTTTATGAATTTTGCATACAACCTGTTTCCCCGATTTACGAGTTAGCCAGCCTTAGCCACAGGTATTGTCTGGTTTTAGCACTAAATGAAACAGATCAGTGGACATTACCCTCCATTTTTGCTGGCAATAAACCAAATTCGACCATTATTTTTAAATTAGGGGGATGAATTCCCGATGAAGCGGCTTCCCATTTTAGACAAGTTGGACAATGACCTTAAAGAATCACAAAGAGAACTTCAGGTAGACATTCCCAAAGCCATTTTAACAGCTCGGGAACATGGAGACCTGAGTGAAAACGCGGAATTTAAAGCGGCTAAAGAACGACAGATGTTTCTTGAGGCCCGGATTTCCCTTTTGCAAAAACGCATCAGTGATATCATGGCCATCAACGTTAACCAGATTTCCAAAGACCGTTCCGGGCTTGGAAGTACCTTGAAGCTGAAAAATGTAGATAGCGGAAAAGAAACTCAGTACCATCTGGTTTTCCCCGAGGAAGTCAACCCTGACGAAGGAAAACTTTCCCCCGCCTCTCCGATTGGAAGATCCTTAATGGGAAAACAGGAAGGGGATGAAATCACCGTATCCCTGCCTGACGGCAAAGTAGAGTTTGAAGTATTAAAAGTAACCACCATTCACGATACCCCCTAAGAGGGCAATTCCGCATTAATTTAATGACACCGCTTATTTCTTTTGCCAAAATCGCGGAAGAGGATCTTAATTTTCTTGATATCGATGAGTGGCCCGACTGGCAAGCCCAGTTCGGCAACTCTCAACCGCTGAAACTGGAAATTGGCTTTGGAATGGGAAGCTTCCTGATTGAGATGGCCTCCCAGGAACCCCGGAGCAACTTTATCGGCATGGATTTCTATCATAAGGGAATCCGGAAGTTGATGACGCGGAAAAAGAAACTTCAATTGGACAATATCCGGGTCGCCTATGGAGATGTGCGAATTAAAATCCCACTGCTGTTCAAGGATGGAGAGTTGGAAACCGTTTATATCAATTTCCCCGATCCCTGGCCAAAAAAAAGACATACAAAAAGGAGGTTGATCAAGCCCGATTTTGTTAAACTGATTGGGCAAAAGCTTGCCCCCGGAGGACGAATTTACTTGGCTACCGATTTTGAAGTCTATGCAATGGAAATGCTGGAATACTTTAATTCAGAACCTCTGTTTCAAAATCAGGGTCCGGGGTCAGGATTTTTAGAGACTCGTGAGGACTTGCCCAAAACCAAATACGAAAAAAACTTTATCAATGCTGGTCACAAAATCTATTATCTCGAATTCACACGGCTGGGTATTGCCACACCCACAAACTGAAATCTTTATCCCGACTGGAGAACTCCTTGCCTAAAGAACGTATTCTCATTGTCGATGACGAAAAAAATATTGTCAGTTCACTGACAGGAATCCTTTTGGATGAAGGTTATGAAGTCATTGTGACAGGAGATGGTGTTGAAGCCTTGGAAATCATCCAAGCGGATCCCCCCGATCTGGTTTTATTGGATATCTGGCTACCAGGAATGGATGGAATTGAAGTTTTAAAAACTGTAAAAGATTATCATCCGGAAATTGCAGTCCTGATCATGTCTGGGCACGGAACCATTGACACCGCTGTCAAGGCGACCAAGCTGGGAGCCCAGGACTTCATTGAAAAACCTTTTTCCCTGGAACGAATCACCCGATCGCTTGAAGAAGTTCTGAACAACAAACGCTCTCCATCCAAAGTTGAAGAAAAACTGGCCCCTTCTCCCAAGGAGCTTCCTCTGTGTTTTGAGTCCATGGTGGAAGTGAAAAAGGCGGTGAAAGCGTTTTCAAAAAATATGAAACCGGTTTTGTTGAATGGTGAGAATGGGACTGGCAAAGAGTTCATCGCCCAAGCCATCCATAGCCAGAGCAGGAAGAGCGATCGGTCTTTCGTTAAAATAAATTGCTCTTTTCGCCAAGCATGGGCCATTCATTCGCAACTTTTTAAACGCACGGAGAAAAAATTAAAAAACTCAGCCACCCAGGTTGGCGAAGAAAAAGTGGTTTATCTCAGCAATATCGAGTCTTTGAGCAAAGGCATGCAGGAAAAACTCGCGGAAGCCCTGCAACCCAGTGGATCGGCTGACTCAAGTTTGAAATTGATACCCATCCGGATTTTTGCATCGTCCACCAAGAATTTGGCGACCTTGTCTGCAAAGGGCCAGTTTCACCCTGCATTGCTGAACGTCTTCAAAGACTCGACTTTATTTATTCCCCCTTTACGCGATTATGCCGTGAGTATCCCGGCCTTGGTAAAAGATTACCTGGAGGAAATCCGGCAAACACAAAAGACTTCCGTTCCCGAAATAGGCGAAGATGCCTTGGCCGCTCTATGCCGATATACCTGGCCCGAAAATGTGAAAGAGTTGAGATCCGTACTGAACAAATTGCTTCTCACTAGCGCTAATCAAGAGAAAATCACTGCCCAAGATCTTCCTTCTGAAATTTGGCAACCCAAAATAGAAATCGGGAACATCGATGAAGCCGGGTCCCTTCAGGAGGCGGAACTAGTATGGGAAAAACATTTTATCATTCACCATCTTAAGCGGAATAACTGGGATATCGATAAAACCTGCAAAGTCTTAAAAACAGGAAAAAAACAACTTAAAGAAAAAATAGCACACCATTCCATTGAAATACCGGACCCAGGAAAAAACAACAATGGAACCCGTCACCGTCAGCGCACCCTCAAGCGCAGTGTGGTGTTGTGCGGAAGCAGTTTGCATTCAGGTATTAAAACCGGATTAATTCTACAGCCCATGCCTCCGGGAAGCGGAATCATATTTGGGGAAATTTCCACCGGCAAAACTATTCCCGCCCGCTTGGAAAATGTTCAGTCCACTGATTATTCCACCCGCTTGCAGAAAGACAGAGTCTCTGTGGGTACCATA
>JAPKCW010000205.1:0-3377 GCA_028822815.1 Nitrospinaceae bacterium
TAGTTAGTCGCATTTATGCTTGCTGTGGTTTCTTTTGTATAACCCTTGACAAGCCCACCCAGTTGGCGCATAGATAAAAAAAAGAAAAAACCACCACAACACAATATTTAGTAAAATTAAATCCGTCAACCCTCCGCCAGATGCCATTGGGGCCGTGAAAAAAAACCTTGACTCGTTTTGATTTTCATGTATATTGATGAATGTTTCTTATAGAGGGGATCGAAAATCCCTCGTATTTATTTCACTAATCGAATGGAGGTAAACATGAAAAAAAACCGTATTTTTACTCTTTTTCTAATGGCCCTTATGGTTTTCACCCTGTCAACGGCCTGGGCGGGGTACCCGGAAAAACCGATTCAACTGATCGTCCCGTATGGTGCTGGCGGGTCGACTGATCTGGCCGCACGTGTTATGGCATCAGTTATTCCCACCTATCTCGGACAGCCTGTCGTTGTAATCAACAAGAAAGGGGGCGGTGGTCAAATCGGTCTGAATTATGTTTCTAGAGCCAAACCGGATGGGTATACCATGATGGAGGCAACGATTGGGCCGCTAACTATAGCGCCTGCTATGCACAAAAAAAGTCCGTTTTCTTACAAGAACTTCAAAGCGGTGGCCAGAACAGAAGTGGTACCGGCTGTATTGGCAACCCGGCCGGATAAGCGTTGGAAAGATCTGAAAGGCTTAATCAAATTTTTAAAAAACAACCCTAGAAAATTAAAGATAGCCATTGCAGGGCCGGCTGGTCTTTCAGACTTGGGAATGAAGTCATTTATGGTAGAGGCGGGTATTCCGATTGAAAATGCCATCGGGGTTCCTTTTAGCGGAACCGCCGATGCACTGGCAGCGGTTCTCGGAAAGCATGCCGATATCCTGTATGCCAACCTCTCCCCTGTTTTTGATCACATAAAAGCCGGAAGTTTGATCGGGCTCGGTATCACTACGGTAAAACGGGTAAAATCCTTGCCGGATGTACCAACATTTACGGAGTTGGGGTATCCGAAGGCGAATGTCATGGGATGGAAAGGTATTGTCGCCCATAAAAATCTTCCCGACGACATCGTGAAGATATGGGGAGATGCCATTCAAAAAACCATGAAGAACAAGGCCTGGAAAAAATTCCAGAAAAAACTGGGCTCGATTCCAGCCTACCTCGGGCCAACTGATTTTACGGCATTCATGGAATCTCAGTTCAAGAGCTTTAGACAAATTGCCATCGACAACAACCTGTTGACGGATTAGAACGACGCTTAAAGTCACCTGCACCGTCTCATTTGTGCAGGTGGCTTTAATTTATCTAGACAGGTTTACCTACCCGGAGTATTATAAAGGATGGACGAAGAGATTAAATCGGATATTGTATTAACCTTTGTGCTCCTCTTCTTTTCCGTTGTGATTCTGTTCATTATCATCCCCTCACAGATTAATGAACCGGGCTATATTAAATCGACGTATTTATCCCCTGCCTTTGTCCCCCGGGTTTTTACTGTTTTTATTGGGTTTATGGCCCTCCTCCTCTTCTTTCGTTCAATCACCCGTTTGAAAAAATCTTCATCAAAGAAAGAGATGCAACCGGCCGGAATAGAAACTCTGACGGCAGAGGGGAGGCGGGGACATAGGATAGCCTTTCTTATTTGGGTCTCATGTTGTTTCTTTATACTGGCGGTTGAACTTTTCGGTATACTGATCCCCAGTATCCTTTTTTTAGGCGCTTTGATGGTCTTTTTTGGGCAGAAAAAGTGGCTCCTTGTGCTGAGCATTATGATCCTTGTTCCGCTCCTCCTCTACCTGTTTTTACATGATATAGCTAACGTGCAATTTCCCAAGGGAATACTTTTTAGTTAGGTGTGATTTAATGGTTGATCAATTGTTGCTGGGGTTCCAGCTTTTTTTTCAATGGAATGTATTATTAGGCATGATTTTCGGTGTGGTGACCGGAATCGTAATCGGCGCTTTACCAGGTATGACCGTTGTCATGGCCGTTTCACTCGCGCTGCCGTTCACATTCTCTATGGAACCCGTGGTGGCCATTTCTTTCCTGCTCGGCATATATAAGGCAGGTGTTTACGGCGGGTCAATGTCGGCAATCCTGATCGGCACGCCCGGAACTCCGGGTGCAGCCGCTACGGTCATGGACGGATATGCCCTGACTCGTAAGGGGCTAGGTAAAAAAGCCCTGGATATGGCACTTTATGCATCGGTAATAGCCGACCTTCTCAGCGACATCATCACGGTTTTGGCAGCGGTTCAGATTGCCCGTCTTGCCCTTATGATAGGACCGGTTGAGTTCTTTGCGATTATTATTTTTTCGTTGACCATTATTGCAGCGGTCTCTGGTAAGTCTTTGATCAAGGGGCTTATTTCAGGAGGTCTGGGACTGCTATTGGCCACCGTGGGAATGGATTCGTTATACGGAGTCACCCGATTTACTTTTGGAAACATTAATCTGACCGGTGGATTGAACATGGTTCCGGTTCTCATCGGTCTGTTTGCCATTCCGGAAATAATACACCAGCTCAAGGGGAAAAAGCTTCATCCGGAAAAAACAACCATCCTCGACACGGATGTGGTGGTCAGCACGCAGGAGAACAAGATCACCTGGAAAGAGTTTACAGGGATATTCCCGACGATTTTTCGCGGTGCCATCGTCGGATGCATCATCGGAATTATTCCGGGCGTTGGGGCGGCTTCCGCATCCTTTCTTAATTACAGCAGATCAAAGAAAGTTTCTAAACATCCTGAAGAATACGGCAACGGCTCTTTGGAAGGGGTTGCTGCAGCTGAGGCGGGGAATAATGGGGTTTGTGGTCCCACCTTGATTCCACTGCTGACCCTGGGAATCCCGGGGGATAAAACCACGGCGGTTTTGTTGGGGGCTTTTGTGATCCAGGGGCTCACCCCCGGGCCGTTACTGTTTGTAAAGCATATCGATATCATTTACGGCATCTTTTTCGCCATGATCGTGATCAACTTTATTGTATTCGGTATCGGTAAAATGGCTTTAAAGTGGGCGGCCCTCATCAGCAACGTTCCAAGGGAGGTCATGTTTCCCATTGTATTTATTCTATGTGTCTTCGGAAGTTATGCATCCAACAACATGCTATTTGACGTATGGCTGATGCTTATCATTGGCGGCATGGGTTATTTCATGTTGATGTTCGGACTCCCCCAGGCGCCGTTTGTCATTGCTTTCATTCTGTCTCCATTATTTGAAGGCGGTCTGCGAAGATCTTTAATCATGTCACAGGGAGATTTAACTGTTTTTGTAACACAGCCGATTGCATTGACCTTTTTATTACTGACGCTGTTCTCCATAATATTCATCCTTAGGGGAAAGAAAAAGGAGTTGGAGCTATCGAAAGAAGAATAAAGGAGGA
>JAPKCW010000028.1:0-15210 GCA_028822815.1 Nitrospinaceae bacterium
CCACAAGACGACAAAGAAGCAATTAAGTGGTGGAGACTTGCAGTAGAACAGGGAGATGCCGAAGCACAATGCAATTTAGGAGTGATGTATTACGAAGGAATAGGAGTTCCACAAGACTATGAAGAAGCAGTTAAGTGGTATCGACTTGCAGCAGAGCAAAGACATGAACGAGCACAATTCAACTTGGAAATGATGCATGGCAGTAGTTCAAATTAATATTATGAAAACCAAACTCACATTCTTACTCTCACTCACCTTTCTGTTTTTGTTTAGTGGAATAAAAACTAACCAAACTTCCAAGTTAAAATCGTATAATATTCACGAAAAACTGTTACAACAATACTGTTACAACATTTGTAAGTTGTTGTAAATAAAGAGTTTTTTGGTATTTAAACATGATTCAGGTTCATGTGCCCGAAAGGGTGTGGAAGTTCGAGTCTTCTCTTCGGCACCACCCTCTAGTGAGGGTGGCTGTGAAATCCCCTTAATTAGTCTTTCTGCCCTGCAAGAGGTCGTGATATTTTACCTTGGCCCTCGTCCCCGGAGGGGTAACAAATTATTGCACGATGAGTCCAGCGTTACGCTGGGAGGTACTCCGTGAAAATTTGTCTTACCATTTATTCTTCTCCCTGGTCTGAGTTTAAAGGGGGTGGCCAGATTGCCGTTCATCATTTTGCCTGTGCTTTACAAAGAATGGGGCATGATGTTCATGTGCTTTATTCTAAAAGTCCCGGCGAGAAGATTTCAGCAAAAACCCCTTATACCGTACATTGGACCTCCCATTTTCACTGCGCCACGCTGAACCTGGACATTTTTTCCTATTACCGCGCCATGAAACGCCTGATGAAATGGGAACGTTTCGATATCCTGCATGGCAATGCGGAAGAGGCATTTTTTGCCAGCGGAGTTGCTAGGAATTTCAAGGCCGGTTACCTGTTTACTAACCACTCTTGTATGATTCCGGAAACCGGAATGATTCGCGGGATGTTGCGTCCATGGTCTTTTTTAAAAACCCTCAACAATTATTTGTTACGTTCCTCAGCTTTCAGCGCTTCCCGGATCATTACCTTCAGCGAGTTTTCAAAAAAACTGGTTCTTAAAGGGTTAAGAAATAAAAAAGGAAAAAAAGTGATGGTAGTTTCTCCCGGAATAGAGTCTACCTGGTTCGAGGTGAAAAGGCAGGCAGAGGGTTCCAGGGATCTGGTATTGTGGGGGCGGATGGAAGACGAAAAAGGAATTTCCGAACTTCTCCGGACATTGAAAGAAGTTGCGGGGCGAATCCCGGAAGTCCGGCTTCATTTGATCGGAGAAGGCACCATGACCGAATCCTACCAGAAACAGGCAGAGGATCTGGGAGTGCTGGATCGGGTCAATTTCCATGGCTGGATGGAGGTCGATGCCATTCAGCAATTCACCGCCAAATGCGCAGTTGGGGTTTTCCCCTCCCGCATCGAGAGTTTCGGGTTGTCCATGGCAGAAGCGATGGGGGCGGGACTGCCCATCATTGCAACCCGGGTGGGGGCGCTTCCGGAGCTTATTGAGGATGGAGTGACAGGAACCCTGGTGCCCTCAGGCAATATCCCGGCACTTTACCGTGCTATCCTGGAAAAACTGGAAAACCCGGATCGGGCTCAGACCCTTGCAGATGCTGGACAAGAATTGGTGCGCCAGCGTTTTTCCTGGGATCAATCCGCCCGTGAAATGACAGAAATTTACCAGGCCGTTCTGGATGAAATATAAACGATTGTTATTCAAAGAGCGGTTCTGCTGCCAAGGAAAACAGGAAAATCGCCCTATCTCAAGAAATCGGACAAAATATCCGTTAGGATAAGAAACACTGGACTTTTCCATGAACGAAACTCCTACCCTCGAAAAAGAAACAGAATCCGTTGATATCGAGACCGCTCCTGTGGCTCCTGTTAATCAGCGGAGGAGCCCAAACACTTCGAGCAAAGATCTCATAAAAAAATGGATCAGGAAGATCCCGTTTTTTCCTGCTATGGATTATTTTCGCCGCAAGGTTTATGACTCGCCCCTGTTTGACGGCTTGGTCCGTCCCCTGGCTAAAACCCTTGAAGAGTGGCCGGGCGCCCTGCTGATCGATATCACCAATCGTTGCAACGCAAAATGCGTCTGGTGTCCGAATCCCGATCTCACTCATGTTGGCGCTATGGATATGGATGTGTATCGCAAGATCATTGACGACTATGGGTCACGTGGTGGTGTGGTGACGTTTGGAACATTCGGCGAACCGTTGATGGATAAGCATATGAAGGAGCGTATCGAATATCTGAAACGCTATCCAAAAATCCACAAGATAGAAGTTCTTACTAACGGATTTTTTCTAAACGATAAAATGGTTCCTCTGCTTGTTGAGCATGGGGTTGGGGTAGACATCAGTCTCGATGAGCTCGACAAGCAGACTTTTGAAGATGTGAAAAAAATGAGCTTCGATGTGGTGCGGGACAACATCGTGAATTTTCTGGAGATAAACAGCAAGGCGTCGCGACCGGTTCCTGTCAACATTCGCATTAAAACCCTGAAAACGGTGGAAGAAACCCTGGCGCAGGAACTGTTTAAAATTATTGCTTCGCACGACTGTTCCGTAGTGCTGAACTCCATCGATGACAATATTATTTCCAACTGGGCTGGAAAACTTGATAAAGAAGCCTTTATCAAGGAATACGAAATCTCTTCTCCAGATAAAACTCGTTACACGCACAAACGGTTTAACCAGACCAACGTTGCCCCTTGCACTCAACTATGGAAATGGATGGTTGTATACTGGGATGGTAGCGTGGTGCTTTGTTGTGCCGATATGTTTTCCCGGTCCATCGTCGGCGATTTGAAATCAAATTCCATCACCGAAATATGGAACGGACCCGATTTGAAAAAACTTCGAGGGCAGATGGTAAATCGGCAACGTTTTGAGGTCCCCATCTGTCAGGATTGCGATATCCATTTAAGCTGGCATAATCTGAACGAGTATTACGACAGTAACGGAAAGTTCTTGCCAGAGAGAAAATTCATCATGGGCTAGCCGGCCAGCGTGATACCCCATTCGGGGCATGAGGGCAAATGATGGGCATAACTCGCTGGACCCGATGGGTCAGAACCTTCAGGAGCGAACTATACCCCTTGCGCTTCTGTATATAGATTCCCCTCTCTTATTCGAAAGATTGATTCGACAACAAATGTCCTTTCCTATGTTCAAATTTCCACAACCTGCAGAACTGGATGTCACTATTGTCATTGTAAGTTTTAACACCCGGGAAATTCTATTTCGCTGTCTTGAGTCGATTAAAAAACATACTCAGGAAATTTCTTATGAAGTGATCGTTGTTGATAACGCATCAGAGGATGGAACTGTGCTGGCGGCGATCGAACGCTTTCCTGAAATGACGGTGATTGCGAATGATGACAACCGCGGGTTTTCAGCGGCCAATAACCAGGGAATTGTCGCATCGAAAGGTCGGAAGATTGCCCTGTTGAACCCGGATACGCTTTTAACCGAAAACAGCTTTCAAAAAATTTTCAGATATTTGCAGGAACATCCAGAGTTTTCCATTCTCGGGTCCGGAATCGTTGACGAAAACAACCAGCCCTGCCCGATCCGGTTGTGGGAAGACACACCACAGGACGCGGCCTGGAAAATTTTGGGCCTATATAATCCGGCTACTGAATTGCAAAGAATGGGCGATATGAAAGCCAGGGAAGCATTGGTGATCTCGGGTTGCTGTTTTGTGATTTGCCGTGACTTGTTTGAGGAGATTGGCCTGCTGGATGAAAATTATTTTTTATATAATGAGGAAGATGACTTTTGCCGCCGGGCCAGACAGCATGGCAAGCGAATCTGTTTTTTTCCTGAAACATCGGTTCAGCACCTCCTGGGCCAAAGTACGCATCAGCCGGAGCATCGCGAAAAGGTCATTGTGGAAACCTATAAAAGTAACCTCTATTTTTATTCCAAATATTATTCCTGTGGTTGGAATGCCATTTTACGTTCCTTATATAAGGTAACCTTTTTGGCAGGACTGATTCGGTCCGCGTTCCGGCATTTAACAGGCTGTGCCACCCCAAGTGCAGACGATTCCCTCAGGCTCAAACTCAAACTTCTATTTTCACCCTGAACTGTTGTAATATGTATGTCTCAAAAAAACTTAAGGTCATTCTTCCTCTCCTTGAAAAAAGTGGAAAGTGAGAAATTTAAATTTGATGAAAAAGGTTGACGTAATTATTATCGGCGGTGGGCATGCCGGTTGCGAAGCGGCCCTGGCCTCGGCGCGTATGGGCTGTTCCACTGTGATGATCACTCTGGAAGCAGATAAAATCGCCCTGATGCCGTGCAATCCTGCTATTGGCGGAGTGGGCAAAGGCCACATTGTGCGCGAAATAGATGCGCTCGGTGGGGAGATGGCTAAAATCATTGATGCGACGGGAATCCAGTTCAGAGTATTGAACATGTCCAAGGGTCCGGCGGTACACGGTTTTCGGGCTCAGGCCGACAAGGACCGTTACAAAAATGCTATGCGACGGGTTCTGGAAAATACCGGAAACCTCGATCTGCTCTTTGAAGAAGTCGATGAACTGATTATTGAAAACTCCACCATTAAAGGAGTGCGGACTGCACAGGGCACCGAAATTCAGGCTGCTTGTGTGGTCATCACAACGGGAACTTTTTTGAACGGTCTGATTCACCTTGGACTGAAAAGCAGGCCGGCTGGACGGGTCGGAGAAAAACCTTCTACCAAATTGTCGCAATCGTTTCTGTCTGCCGGATTTGAGTTGGGTCGTTTGAAAACGGGAACCCCGCCCCGGTTAAAGCGGGACAGTATCGACTTCAGCCGATGTATTATTCAGGCGGGTGATGAAGTGCCGCGACCTTTTTCGTTTTCGACCTCCTTCATTGACCGGGAGCAGGTGCCCTGCTACCTCACAGCAACCAATGAGCGAACTGCACAGGTCATCCGTGATAATTTGCATTTGTCACCGTTATACAGCGGCATGATAGATGGAGTTGGCCCGCGCTATTGTCCTTCCATAGAAGATAAGGTAGTAAAGTTTCCGGATAAAAATTCGCATAACATTTTTCTGGAACCCGAAGGCCTCAACACGGACTGGATTTATCCGAACGGCATTTCCACCAGTCTTGCCGAGGAAGTGCAATTGCAGTTTGTGCAAACCATTCCGGGCCTGGAACAGGCCGAAATTGTTTTGCCCGGCTATGCGGTGGAATACGATTTTGTCCCGCCTACGCAACTTACTCCGGCCCTGGAGACCAAGCGGGTGAGCGGGTTGTTCCACGCAGGCCAAATCAACGGCACCTCTGGTTATGAAGAAGCGGCCGGCCAGGGGCTCATGGCAGGGATCAATGCCGCCCTCAAGGCGCAAAAACGAAAACCATTTTTGCTCACTCGCATGGATAGTTATATCGGCGTGCTCATTGATGACCTGGTGACCAAGGGCACGCAG
Source organism: Nitrospinaceae bacterium (assembly GCA_028822815.1). Classification (GTDB taxonomy): domain Bacteria; phylum Nitrospinota; class Nitrospinia; order Nitrospinales; family VA-1; genus LS-NOB. The sequence continues at coordinate 5,473 of JAPKCW010000028.1, forward strand.
GAGCCCTACCGCATGTTCACATCCCGAGCTGAATACAGGCTGATTTTAAGGCAGGATAACGCCGATGAGCGACTAATGGAAAAGGGCCATAAATTGGGTCTGGTGGACAAAACATTACTTGAAAGGTGTATGGAAAAATACCGCGCGGTGGATAGAGAGATAAAAAGGTTGGAAGAGACGGCAGTGGTACCCAGTCCGGAAACGCTTGCTCGGTTGTCCACTTTGGGTATTCATGAATTGAGAAATCCCACTACCCTTGGTGGTCTGCTTCGTCGGCCTGAAGTGTCGCATGGTGGTCTGCTTAGAGCTTTTGATGGCGGTGAGATTGAGCAATTGGTCGGCGAGCAGGTAGAGATCCGCGTAAAGTATGAAGGGTTCATCGCCCGGCAGAACCAGATGGTGGCCCGGCAGAAGAAACTGGAGAGCTATCCAATACCGGATGAGTTTCAGTATCAGGGGGTTTCCGGACTCTCCCACGAAGTAGTGCAGAAACTTGAAGAAATTCGCCCGGTTACTTTGGGGCAGGCAGGGCGTATTTCGGGAATCACGCCATCAGCCATCAGCCTGATCATGTTGCTCCTCGAAAAACGTATTCTCGCTGGGAAAAAGTGATGCAGGTGCATACCGATTCCATTCAATGGCAGATTGAAGTCGACAAAAAAGACATCGCGTACATTGTCAGCATTTTTGAGGGATACGAAAATCTGGCAGTAGTGCGGACGCTGGACCCTTCCCGTGGAATCATTGAACTCATGATATCTCCCGATTATTTGGAAGATACCCGCCAGTTGGTGCAAGCATTATCCGAAGAGATTCCTTTTCGCCTGCTCGACTAGCCCTGATACTGCACGGGTGATTTGATTTGCCCGCGGTGGCTCGCCGCTAGTAGTGGATCATTGAGTAGATAGGTGTGTCTTTGAGTTTTTCCCGGCCTTTCAGGAAGTCCAGTTCGATCAGGAAAACGGCTTCCAGAATATTTATATTTTTAAAATTTTTCCGGATCAAATCGAGGGTGGCTGACAGGGTTCCTCCTGTGGCCAGCACATCATCGATGACGATGATATTTTGTCCTGAGCGCAAGGCATCCTGATGGATTTCAACGGTATCGGTTCCGTATTCCAGGGAGTAGGTTTCCTGAAAAGTTTTGTAGGGCAGTTTGCCCGGTTTTCGAACCATGACCACTCCGGTACCCAGTGCGTAGGCCAAAGCTGAGGCGAAGATAAACCCGCGCGCTTCCACACCGACCACCGCATCTACCGGCTTGTCTGCATAACGATCCTTCAGGGCATTGATAGTTTTCTGAAACGCTACGGGGTCGCCAAGAAGCGGGGTGATATCTTTAAAGATGATCCCCTCTTTGGGGAAGTCCGGAACATCACGGATGATTTGTTTCACAGATTCCATGGTCTCACCTTTCTTGAAATTCGTGTTGGCGTTGCAACGTTGTTTTTTTATCAGAGATTGGAGCAAAAGAAAACTTTATCTTTTGACAGACAGATATTTTATAGGATCTTTTGGATGCGTGTCGTTTCGTACTTCAAAATGGAGATGGGGTCCGGTGGACCGGCCGGTGTTTCCCATCAGGGAGATTTTTTGCCCCTGCTTGACCCGGCTTCCTTTTTTGACAAGAAGTTTTGAGTTGTGCGCGTAAAGGGTGGTCAGATGGTGTTTGTGTTTTATGATGACCATTTTCCCATAGCCGGTGGGCCCCCATCCACTAAACACCACTTTACCATCCGCGGCGGAATGAATAGGAGTCCCTTTGGGAGCCGCAATATCGATTCCTTCATGTTTGCGTCCGTTTCGCATCCCGAACTGGGAAGTCAGGGTTCCCTTGGCGGGCCAGATGAAAAAACCTTTGCGGGGTTTAACAGTCGGCGATGTTTTCTTTTTTGCGGTATGTGACGGTATCTGTAAAACCCTGCGAGCTCCCGGTATCCACAACCGGGTTCCCTCCTTGAGTTTTGAGGGGTCTCCGATATGGTTGGTGCGTTGCAAAACTTTCACATCCAGTGCATAGGCTTTGGCAATGCGGTAAAGGGTCTGGCCCTTTTGCACCGTGTGATACACTCCCTCGCCGGTATCGGGCCAAGGGTCGAATTGGAAGCTTTGGCATCCTGCAAGGAACAAGAAGCTGATGAAAAAAATAGATTTGAAATAATGATAGAAAGGCATTTTATGGAGACGTGAGCAGGCTATAAACTATTGAAAATTATATCATTTTTTCAAATTCGTTTACAAGTTTCGAGGCATCCTGTATAAACGAAAAATCGTTTTGGCGGAGAGCCTCCGCTGGCAACTGGCAAGAGCGTAATTGAGCCGAGACAATTTTTGCTAGCCAGAAATAGTTGTTACCCCTCCGGGGCACGAAGGCTAAGAAATAATATGACGTGCACGTTGCCCCCACGGCTAGTGGCGGGTTTCAGAAACAGGAAAAAACTACGGTGATAAAATTGGTGCGGTTGGAAATAAAAATTCTGCTTTCTTTATTAGGGGCTCTTCTGTTCTCCGGTTGCGGGGAAAGCCAACCTCGGCCAGATTTGTTTGCCTTGCCGATTGCCTATAAGGTCGGGGAAAAACCAGAAGTGGTATTAGCTCGGGACATGAACAATGATGAATTCCCCGATCTTCTGGTGGTCAACTCGGCAGGCAATTCCCTGACTTTTTTGGAAGGTATCGGGGATGGCACCTTTAAGAGTCCGCAGACTATTGAAACCGGTCGGGAACCTTTTGCCCTGGATGTGGCGGACTTCAATGGCGACCGTATTCCCGATATTGCTTTATGCAACTATGGCGATGGAAATGTCTCCATCATTCTCGGGCAGAAAGACGGGTTGTTCAAATTGAAGACCGAAGTGAAGGTGGGGCGGCTTCCCATCGCGATTGCGGCGGGCGATTTTAATAACGATGAAAATATCGATCTCGCGGTGACTCTGCGCTTCAATAAATTGATCATTCTTCTTGGGGTGGGAGACGGTACTTTTAAAGTCGCCGAGGCCTATCAGGCAGGTCCCACTCCCGCATACATAACCATTGGCGATTACAACAGCGATGGAAACCAGGATATCGCCATGGCGCTCAACGCGGTTAATGTGAGGCATATTAAAATGTTTTTGGGCAATGGAGACGGAACTTTCATGCCACCCAAAAAAATTAGCGGCGGTCACCAGTCTTCTTTTATCATTCACCACGATATGAACCTGGATGGCAAGACAGACCTGATCTCGTCAAGCCCGATGAGGGACAGCCTCAGCATTTATATGGGAGATGGTAAAGGCGCGTTCTCCAAGCTCGATGACTTTGCCGGAGAAAAAGGGCCTCATAATATAGTTGTGGGGGACTTCACCGGCGACAGGGTTCCCGATATTGTCGTGTGCAACCGCAGAGGGGGGACCATATCCGTGATTCCGGGAAGGGGGGACGGATCGTTTATTTTTCCGCATTATAATTATGTCGTGGGGTCTCAGCCCCGTTCCATTACCGGAGCGGATTTCAACCACGATGGCATGATGGATATCGCCGTGGTGCTTTATCAGAAACAAATCCTCGAAGTTTTTATAAGGAAGATGAACGCTCCGCCAATTGATGCGTAGTTGTTCGCCTTGGTTTAATACTCCGGGCCGGGATTAGGTTCGCCTTCCTTAACTACATATTTACCATCCAGCCATGCCCCCATGTCAATGGTCCGGCATCGTTCTGAGCAAAAGGGTAAAAACGGATTCTTGCTTTTATCCTTCTCCGCAGGCTTTTTGCAGATTGGACATTTAAGCAGTTTCTTGGGGGATTCGTGCACGGTTTCTCGCCTCAAAATTCTCTCATTTTCAATCCTAGCACAGGCTAGATTTTTGCCTTCCTTCACCCCGCACTGATTTTTTGTTTACATTTTACACAACTATTTGTATATTAAGGTATTATTGGTTATGATCCAAGCCGGAAGTCATGCCGTGTTTTGGGGGATGACCTTTAACCCTCTGTTTTTATTGTGTTTATAAAATTTTTAGAATTTTTTTACAAGAAGAATTAAACATTAAATATCAATAAGTTATTGGAGTCTGGTTTTTTGGTCTCATTAGAGGCAGTTGAAACTGGTTATCAACCCGATTGGATAAAACGCTATGATTAGTGAAGTTCAGTTACCGGATTATTATCAGTTGCTAGGTGTTCAACCTGGGGCAACCCAGAGAGAAATCGACCAGGCTTATCAAAAACTGATCAGCAAGTTTGATTCCTCGGAGGGGAAATCTGCTTCCGTGGACCAGCCCACCCTCAAAGAACAGATTGAGGTCGCGCAGGAAGCCTACGACACGCTTACCAATAAACAGAAACGCGAAGCTTATGATGCGGTCGTTGAGGTCAAAAAAGGCCATGTGGGCTCGGGTGAAACTAAAACCTCCAGACCGGGACCCCTTAAGTTTCTTGGAATAAAAGAGAACGCCAGAAAACCAAAACATCAGAATGTTTATCAGGATTTTTTCGGATTCTCCGAGAAACCCTTTGACCTGACCCCGGACCCTAAATACCTATACCTGAGTCCCAAACATAAGGAGGTGCTTGCGCATCTGGTTTATGGATTGCAGGAGAATAACGGATTTTTAAAAATCATTGGGGAAGTGGGAACGGGTAAAACGATGATCTGTCGAAGTTTTCTTCGGGAACTTCGGTCCGATTTTAATATCGCTTATATTTTTAATCCATGCATCAACGCATTGGAACTGCTGCAGACGATCAATACGGAATTGGGAATTCCGGGAAAAAGCAAGAGCAAAAAGAAACTGGTCGATGTTCTGAATCGCTTTTTGCTGGAAGAGAGAGCCAAGGGGCACCGTGTGGTCGTCATCATTGATGAAGCCCAGGATCTTGAACCCAGAGTGCTGGAACAACTTCGTCTGCTTTCCAACCTTGAAACCGATACCGAAAAACTGATTCAGATTGTTTTGATCGGCCAGCCCGAACTGGACAAGGTTCTGGCTAAAGAGGGGCTTCGGCAATTACGCCAGCGCATCACCATCCAATGGGAACTTTTAGCTTTAAACCTTGAAGAGACCCGGGGATATATTCAGCACCGCCTCAATGTTGCGTTGGGCAAGGGCAAGGTACGTTTTTCCCGGCAGGCAGTGGAAACGGTTTACCGCTATTCCCGGGGAATCCCCCGAATGATCAATGTGGTTGCCGACCGCACCCTGCTGATCGCCTTTACTCAAAGCACCAAAAAAATCACACCCAAGATAGTTCAACTGGCAGTGAGTGATATTGGCAACCTGGTTCCTATTGAATCCTGGGCGGACAAGTTCTGGAAGCTGGTGCTTCCTTCCGGACTGGCCGCAGGTTTGCTGTTTTTTGCCATTAACTTTTTCGCTTTGCCCGATTTCAATAAAAACGCTCCCGGGGGCAAAGACATCCCCGCGTTGATCCAGGAAAACCCGATGGACCTTTCCGTTCAGGGACAACTGGTGACTCGTCCTTCTGCTCCTTCGTCGATGGTTGTTCGTCCCGCACCTCTAGCATCATCTCTCGTTGAAATTTTTCCAAAAACTGAAACGGTGGATAGCGAAGCATTTGCCCTGCAAAGGAGGATCCCCAGTAATGGACCTCTGAGTATTCTTTATCCGGAAAAACTGGTGACCTACCTTTCCAGCCTGACACTGGTTGAAAGCAAGCTGGAAGCGGTGAAATGGATTCTGCAAGCCTGGAACCTGAACACAGGAAATCTTCAGGGTTTGACCGAGGCAGATTTGGAAATGATTGAAGAGGACTACCAGTTATCCTCGTTCGAAGTGAACGGCACGCTGGCACGGTTGAAAAAATTGAACTATCCGGCGTTTCTTGAAATTGCCCTGCCCAACGCTCAGGGAACAAAATATCTGGCGCTGGTTTCGATTCAAGGCGATACCGGAGTATTTGGTTCGGTAGATAAAATTGAAATGCCGCTTTCCATCATTGATTCCCTCTGGACCCGCAAAGCCATTATCCTCTGGAAAGACTTTGAAAATTTACCGGAATCTCTTGGCATAGGTTACAGAGGCAAAGAAGCGATATGGTTGCAAAAAAATCTAAGGCTCCTGGGTTATTTTCAGGGACGGGAGGCTCCGTTATATGGTCCGAAAACCGTCCAGGCCATGATGAAGCTTCAGCGTAACAACAGCATCAAAGATGACGGAATCTTTAATACCGATAGCAAATTGCTTTTGTATAACCTGTTGCAGATCTATTCCACTCCAAAACTGGTTTTACATTAAAACCGGCAAGCCACCGGAGGCAACTGGCAAGAGCTCTTTCAGCCGAGACAACTCTTTGCCAGCCAGCAAAAGTTATTACCCTTCCGGGGCACGAAGGCTAAGGAAAAATATAACGTGCACATTGGCCCCACGCCCAGCGGACTACTTATTGAGAGTGCGATAGAATGAGCACAATATTAGAGACGCTCAAAAAACTGGAAGAAGATAAAAGGTTGCTGGAAAAGGATCTGGATCTCAAGGAACTTGTCCTTCAGGAGGATCATAAGCCCCGTAAGCTGTTAAAAATTTCCAGCAAAAAGTTTGTGCCTGTGGGCCAGGTTGTGGTGGGGGTCCTCATCGGTTTAGCCCTGGTTTGGGGGCTCAAGCCATCTGCTAAAAATGAAGTGGCCCCGTTTTCTCAGGCGAATCCGGCGCAAAAACCTCCATCTGTTTACAAAAAAAGGTTCGGAGCAACAATGGGTATTCCCTTATCCAACATTTCCGAACAGGAACAGGGTTACGAAGAGAATGTCAGCGAAAATTTGCCACCAGTTATAGAGACTTTCGCACCGCCACCCGTTTTGGGAATTCGCGAATCCTTTGCAGAATCTGAGGCGCAGGGAATTAACGAAATTCGCGACTTGATTCAAACCGCAAAATTAGCGGCGGAACAAGCGGAACCTTTCACTTATCCTGCGGAACTGGCCACACGAGGAATTTCTATTCCTCATCTGAAAGTAAAGGGCATCATCTTTTTTTCTCAGGGAAGTTCTTCCAACCATATTTTTGTTGCCACATCCGAAAGCAATAACCGCAAGGTCCGTGTTGGTGATACGGTGCAATCGGCTACCCTCACGTATATTGAATCGAACCGTGTAGTATTTTCCTACCGTGGCGAAAACGTCCACCTCCGAATCGGCGAATAACCCGCTAGCGCGAGAGGCAAATTGCAATATATTCACCTGCTAGCAAAAAGTTAGTCGGCTGAAAAAGCTATTGCTCATTGGGTCCAGCGAGTTATGTTCATTCATTAGCTTTTACCCTTGCAGGGCACGAAGGTTAATGAAAAGGATATCACGCATGCCCGAATGGGGTATCACGCTGGAGGTTGTCGATCACTTGTTTGATGGCTTTGATATGGTGTTTGGCGGATGGCATGCCTTCATGGTGGGGGTCTTCCTCTTCCAGTGAGATGATGCCGGGACCGAGGTAATTACAGTAAAAAGCTCCCAGCGGACGAAACTTATCCAGCAGTTCATCTTCCGGGCGGGAGTTGACGACCACCAGTTTCATTGAGTCATCTGGACCGGGGTAAACCTCAAACAACCCGCCGTTCTGGATCGTGTGGTTCTGGCAGTATGCAATAATGCGTTCGACATCTTCGGGGGAAAGTGCCTTGTATATGGTATGCAACACTCATCTCCTGTTCGCGGTTAACGCATAAATTTTATCAGATTTCCAGCGTAGCCGCTGGGGGCAAATTGCAATAAGGCCACGCCTTGAGGAAATGAGCAATAACTTTTACAGTGCTTAAACCGTGTTGGCGGCTTAATAAGCTATCGCTATTTGCCTCCCCTGCTAAGGGGGGGGGTTGACTTTATCTGCCAAACTTTGATACACCCAGACGCTATGAATTTTCAGGACGTTATTCTCAATCTGCAAAACTACTGGTCCTCCAAAGGGTGCGCCTTGCACCAGCCTTATGACATTGAAGTGGGCGCGGGGACGTTTAATCCGTGCACGTTTTTCCGGGTATTGGGCCCGGAACCCTATAACGCCGCCTATGTCGAGCCTTCGCGCAGACCCGCCGATGGCAGGTACGGGGAAAATCCCAACCGGCTCCAGCATTATTACCAGTTTCAGGTCATCTTAAAGCCGTCGCCTGAAGATGTGCAGGACCTTTATTTGGATAGTTTGATTTCACTGGGGGTGGACCCACTAAAACACGATATCCGTTTTGTGGAGGATGATTGGGAGTCGCCCACCCTCGGGGCCTGGGGTTTGGGATGGGAGGTGTGGCTGGATGGCATGGAGATCACTCAGTTTACCTATTTTCAACAGGTCGGCGGCATAGATTTGAAACCCGTCACCGCCGAATTGACGTATGGACTGGAACGCATCACCATGTACCTGCAGAATGTGGATAATGTTTATGATCTTAAATGGAACGAAAATATTTCATATGGTGATGTCCACTTGGAAACGGAAAAGCAGTTCTCGCGTTACAATTTTGAAGTGTCGGATAAGCAGCGGTTATTCCAATGGTTTGATATGTATGAAGCGGAAGCAAAGAATTTGCTGGAGCAGGAACTGGTTCTGCCTGCGTACGACTATACTTTAAAATGTTCGCATGCCTTCAATCAGTTGGATGCCAGGGGAGCGATCAGTGTCACGGAGCGAACCGGGTTCATTGGCCGGGTAAGAAACCTGGCTCGGTTATGTGCTGAGAAATATGTACTACAGAGGGAGGCGATGGAGTTTCCCTTGCTGAAAAAGCACCTGCAACCCTGAAGCACTTAGTCTTCGGACCATTTCTCAATTTGGGCACGAATATCACTGGCTTCAGACTTTTTGAGTTCCTCATAAATTTTTAGAGCTTTCTGTCCCCGGCTGATCGCTTCATCCAGATTCCCTTTTTTCCACAAAGCCTGGCTCCATACCCACAATGTCTTTCCTTCCATCGAGCGGTCTTTGATTTTATGGGACACGCCCTGAGCCTCTTCCAAATATTTCATGGCCTGATCTTCGCTCTGGTTGTGTATATGGACCTCAGCCAGCTGGATCAACAGTGACCCTTCAGTTGGCGGGTCATTGGTTTTGCGTACCACTTCTAACCCTTGCACCAGATACTTCAGGGCAGCGGGGATGTTACCGGTTTTGAAAGCCGCGTCACTGATCTGCTTGATCAGTTCTCCCTGAAGCGGAGCTTTAGGAGTTTTTTGGGAAAGCGCCAGACCTTTTTCAAATGTTTCGAGAGCCTTTTTCGCTTCCCCAGTCTCCGTGTACCCTCTGCCCAGATTGTGAAGCAGAGTGATCTGCAGGGGTTTGTTCTCGTTCAGGTGGGCCAGGTCCATTCCCTGTTCCCCGGTATGGATCGCCTTATTGTATTCCTTGTTTTGTATACAAAATTTTGTTAACTGTGCTAAAAGTTTAAACTCTTCTTCTTTGTCCCCACTGGTTCTCACCAGTTCAAGGTCTTCCTCCATATAGTCAGTGGCAGAATTGCAATTATTATTTTTCAGGCAGGTCAAGACCAATTGCTGGAGAGCGGCCCTTTGCCCTTCAATAGTCCCTTCTTTTTTGCAAAACGAGCGCGCGCATTGCAGGGTGTCCATCGCCTCTTGTGATCGGTTAAGCAGGACGTACTATTGGCCCAGGTTCAGGAGGTGCTTGCGTTCAGACTCTTTGTCTTCCAGTAGCTTGGCGGAGGAGAGAGCCGCCTCAAACCACTGGATGCACTCTGCGGGGGACAGACGCTGGCCAATCATCGTGGTCCCATTTTCGGTGTAGGCACTGCAAACCC
>JAPKCW010000206.1:0-3365 GCA_028822815.1 Nitrospinaceae bacterium
CAAGAAAATAACCCCGTACCGCGTAGACAGCAGACACCTCATTGGCATACAGAGTGAGGATGCCCAGTGTCATATCTTCGCCTTCCCCCAGGGTCAGAAGGGGCGCGAGTTCTTCGGAACTGATCAGGGTATTGCCTGTTAATTTTATTTCCCGCACAAAAAAATGTGGGCCCTGCACCCGCATCGATCAATTCACGGCTATCCTCAATCTGGATATCTGGAACAACTACTTCAGGCGGGGATTGGAACTCGGGCCGGGATTTTCGCAGGGATTTTTCAATGATACCGGCATCGGTCTGTCCCCAGACTGGCAGGACCCATAACAAAAGTCACCCTGCTGTGAGACAGGAAGAATAGAACAGGCCTTTTATCTTTTGTCGACCCGATATTTGTTTTTCCCTATGGATAATCTTAACCTCGACTAAGAAAACCTTTTTAGGCATAAAAAGCCGAGCGTAATATATAGGTAAATAGAAGAAAAAAACACCCTTTCACTAAAAGTTTGGAGAGGGATAAGTCTTACCTTGTAAAAACAGAGGGTTATATAACGAAGAGGTGTTGGTTTATGAGGGGAGTGGGGTGGGGGTCCATCAGCCTTCTACTGCTTTCCAATCTTCTCCGTTCCAGTGAAGGATCAGGCCATTATCGCCAACAGCATAAATATTTTCGTCGCTACTGCCCCAGATGGCGGTGAGGTATTCTTTGGTATTGGATTCTATCCGGGTCCATTGATCGCCATCAAGGTAAAGAATCATGCCTTCATCACCTATGGCAAAAACCATTTCAGAGGAAGGCCCCCAGACATCAAGAAAAAATTCCATGGTCTGGGAAGGCATTTCGGTAAACTCGGCCCCATTAAATTTAAAAATGGCGCCATCTGATCCCACTATATAAATATCATCGGGACCAAATCCATAAACGCCGTAAAACTCCGCACTGGAGTTAAAAGTCATGCGGATCCAGCGTTCGCCATCCTGCTTGAGCACCAGACCATCGTAACCCACGGCCAGCATGCCGCTTTCTTTGCATCCCCATAACCGGGTAACGTCCGTATCGGTCCCTGTTTGGGTATACTTCCAGGAACTGCCATCGTAGCGAAGGATTTTTCCCAGCCGGGAGCAGGCATAGATTTCATCCGGGCCAAGACCAAAAATCCCGGTCATGGGCGGAAGTTTGTCCATATCTTCATCAGGCAACCAGGTTTTGCCGTCATAATGAAGGATTCTCCCATCAGTCACCACCGCATAAACATCATCCGGTGCACTGCCCCAAATATTCTTGAAGGTCCAACGCCCTCCTGTTTCCATGGGCGACCATTGACTGCCATCGTAATGCAACAGGGTTCCCTCGGCCCCTCCAACAAAAATATCGTTTTCGTCAAAGCCGAAAATGGACAAAAGGTGACTGGAGGTCAAGGCAGACATAATCGTTCCCCAAGGTTATCGCTGTTTTCTAAAGGATGTTTAAAAATCATAAGGACATATCGCTCCACTCATTACCGTCATATTTAATCACTGTTCCGTTTTCACCGACTGCGTATACCTGATCCGGCCCAAGTCCTTTGACTTTTGTCAAATACTCATCCTTGGGCGACTGAATGGGAGACCAGCTTTTGCCGTTATAGTGAAGCATGGCGGAATTATCTCCGACCACGAAAATATTTTCATCGGAGGTTCCCCATATGCTCAAGAGATATTCTTCAGTCCCCGATTGCATGGGTTTCCAGTCTGTTCCGTCATATCGCAAAATCGTACCGTGAGAACCGCAAATATAAATACTGTCATTGCTGGTACCCCAAACGCCGAACAGGGAAACGGTCTCATCGGTCAAGTCCTCACGGCGCAGAAATTCTTTGCCATTATAAAACCGATAAATCCCCTCTCCGCCCACCGTGTGAATATGCTCCACATCCTCGCCCCACATACCGAACAAGTCATGAATGGTGTTGGGTTCCCGGTAATCCCATTTTTCGCCATTCCAGTAAAGCATGCGACCGCCTACACCATAGAGAAAAATATTATTTTCATCAAACCCATATACTGAGTTGAGTGAGTCATAACTACCGGTATCCAACTGCTCCCAGTTCTTGCCATTATAAGAAAGGACGACACCGCCAATTCCTACGGCATAAAGACATTGTTCATGCGGCCCCCAAATACCCATCAGCGGGTTGGTATTCTCGGTTCGAACGGGTAGCCACTCCTCCCCATCCCAATGCTGGGGAATGCCATCCTTTCCCACCACATAAATGCAGTCATGCCGAAAAGGCATAATATCGAGCAGATCCGGTTTTTCACCTGTAAACATATTGTGAGCCCACCTATAAATAAAGGAACTATGTCCTTTTACTATTTTTAGAGATGCCTTACAAAAAAAGAAAGGGTTCCCGGTCTAAAACCGGGAACCCTGATGCATCAAGTCTCCGCCAAATCAAACCTCGGCCTTGGCCGTAAAAAAATAAACATCCTTTATCTTGGGAAAATTTTTATTATCCTTAAACAAGGCCTGCACCTCATTGCCTATATCATTATGGATCAAAACCAGTGTTTCCAGGTTGGGAAGCTTCGTTGATTCGGACAAAACCCTGGCACCGGCATTACCCAAATCCGTCTCATACAAATCAATCAAGGTGAGCTCTCTAAAATTCTCAGAACCTGCAATGGCTCCAGCACCTCGAAGTCCTACAGGATTAAAAGTCAGGGTCAATTGCTTCAGGTTGTTCAAAGTTTCCGATCCGGCCAGCGCCTCCACCCCTTCACCGTCAATATAGTTCCAGTTCAAGTTCAATTCCGTCAAGTTGCTCAGGTTTTTGGATTGAGCAATCGCAAGCGCACCTTCATTACCAATATTATTCCTGTATAGAGAAAGTTGTGTGAGCCGGGTGAGCGTTTCAGAAGTCGCCAGGGCCTTTACGCCTTCATCCCCAACCTTGTCTCCCAACCACAGGGATACCAGGCTACCCAAAATATTAGATGTTGCCACCATTTTGGCACCTTCATGGCTGATTTCATTATCACTCAATATCAACTCAGAAAGGTTGAGCATATTTTTAGACTTGACCAAAGCCTTGAGGCCCTCATCGGTCACCTTATTTTTAAATAAATTCAAGGCTGTCAAAAACTTCATTTTGTCGCTTTCCACCAAAGCCTTGAGGCCCTCATCCCCGATATCGTTAAACTCCAAAAACAGGGCGGTGACTCCTTTAACCTTGTCGGATTCCAGAACCTTTATCAAGTCCTCATCATCCAGTTCCTTTTCCCTCAAATCCAGTTCATCGTTTTCAGCATTCAATCCCTGTTCAATGAGGCCATCGATATCTTTGACTTCTTTTTCCGCCATTCGCACACGCTCCAGATAAAAATCGG
>JAPKCW010000207.1:0-3337 GCA_028822815.1 Nitrospinaceae bacterium
CATTGTGGACTTTGGCACTGCCACGACTTTCGATGTGGTATCCAGGAAGGGGGAATACCTTGGGGGAGTCATTTTCCCGGGTGTTCAGATTTCACTGGAGGCCCTGTTCAAACACACCGCCAAATTACCCAGAATCGATATGCTGGCTCCGGAAAATGTGATTGGAAAGTCAACAGTAGATAGTATTCGTTCCGGTGCAGTTCATGGTTTTACGGGAATGGTTGAAAACCTGGTTCGACAAATTAAAACGGAACTGGGGCAAAACGCGCAGGTGGTGGCCACAGGAGGGATCGTTGAATGGATTGCTTCAAACACAACGGTCATTGATACACTGGATCCATTTTTAACTCTGGATGGGATGAGAATTATTTATGAAAAAAATCATCCGGAAAACTGAAGGTGGTAGGACCCAAAAAAGACAGGCTATCCCAAGATTAAGATTTTCAGCTTAGAGGAGGAGACTGAAAGCTTAAAGACTTGAAATAGCCTGTGTTTATCGTTTTGATTCTTCGCTAAACTTTTATTCCTCGCGAACTCTTGTGAATGAACAGACGCACCATGCGGGGATCATCCTCAATATCCGAAATTTTGTATCCTTGGTTTTTGGCCCATTTGGCTAAGGCATCCGTAATATTTCTTTTTTTATCAACAATGAGCTCCAAAATCCCATTTTTTTTGATGCGGTTGAACTCTTGCGATGCCAATTGCAGTGCGCTGAAAAATGAAAGCCCGCGTATATCGATCGTTTTAAACATTTCCATTTATTATCCCTCCCATTTTCAGCCAGGGTCATGACTTGCCTGGACAGTATTTAATCATTTCTATCGCATTGTATGGGAGCAAGATTAAAGGTCTGTTAATCCGGAATTAATTTTTTTTAATCTTTTTGAGAATGTTTCTCTGATGAGGGACTTTGTTAAGTTTTCCGGCCAAGAGTGAAACGGATTAATCTATTGAAATTTAATGAGTTATTTTTGTTTTTGCGATTGTCCTGTTAGGGGCACGGGACGAACCATCTAAAGTGGGGACATTTCTGGCCCGTTTTCTGTTTAGCAAAGGAATGGCAAGCTGTTAATATGAAAAGCGTTTTACACCATTATAGAAGAAACTGTTTTTTGAAAGCATCCAGGAGAAATTAATGGGTATCGAACGGGGTGGGAATTCGGAGTATGAAGAGTACGAACCTTCATTTGAGGAGAAAACGGCAAAGTGGGAGGAAACTCTTCAGCCCTTGTTAGCGGAAGACCCGAGTTTGCTCAAACTTTCGGGAAAATATATTGCCAACGATGATGTAACAATCATTTGTAATTATCATGGATTGAAAAAGGTCCGGATTCTTGATCTCGCTGACAATCAGATCAGTGACGATGCCTTGCTCGTTCTTTTTGAGTCGGAAAACCTTGCACAAATTGAGGAACTTTATTTGGGAATTAATTTCCTGACGGGGCAGGGGTTGACGGATGTCGCCGGTTCCAACCAGATCAAGATGAAGAATTTGAAAACACTGGTCATTTCCGATAATCGCCTTACGGATGCCTCTGTGGCAGGTTTCATGCGGTCGGAAAATTTTCCCAACCTGGAATCTTTGGATATAGGGTGGAATGAGGTTGGCAACGAAACGGCCAAAGCCATTGGGGAGACAACTTCTTTTCCCGGATTGAAGAAGCTGGAAATGGAGCGCGGTTACATTGAACTTGAAGCCCTGAAAGAAATGGTTCTGGGAAGTCTAATGGATCAGTTGCAGGAACTGAATTTTACAGCGAATAAGTTGAAGGATGAGGGATTGAAGGTGCTTGTCTCGGCCCCAAAATGGAAAGCTCTCAAGGTTTTGAAGCTTTCGCAAAATATGTTTGGGGATGAAGGCGCAATAGCCCTAGGGGAATCCGCCTCGCTGGGCGGGTTGACGCATCTTTATGTTGGAAGAAACTATTTTGGGAACGAAGGAGCGAAAGCGATCCATGAAAGCAAAGTCCTGAAAAACCTGAAAACTCTGGTTCTTAAAGAAGGCGTGGAGGAAGATCCCGGACTGGTCAATTACTCCCGGCCGGAACTGCTTCGCCCCGATGACCCCAACTCCATTTAGCACCTTACCGAAACCCCGGCTTTACTGATTTAGAAAACCTTGAGTTTTTTCAGCTTGGTGAGTTTTGGGGAATTTTTTAAAGCCGCTTTTGCTTCTTCAGATTTGACCCGGTTGCCCCCCAGATGCAGATAGGTCAGGTTGCCGAGATTGTCTGAATTGGCGATGGCCAAAGCGCCTTCATCGCCGACCCGGTTATCAACCAGGTTCAGGTATTCAACTTTTGTCAGGACAGAAGATTGGGCCAGGGCTTTGGCACCCTCAGCGGTAATGCCGTTGCACTCCAGGTTCAGGCTCACCAATTCTGAAAAAACTTCTGCTTGGGCGATGATTTTAGCGCCTTCATCTCCAATGTTGTTGGAACCCAAATGGAGGTCCTTGATTTTAGGAAGGAACGGGGACTCTACGAGAATTTTTATCCCCTCTGCTCCAAGATGATTATGGGTAAGGATTACGCTGGAGATGGTTTTGATGAATTGGCAGTTGGCGACCATTTCGGCCAGCTTGGGGCCGTGGTCTTCTTCAATTTTCCCGGTTTTGGAAAACAGGTAGGCATCCTGGATTTTAAGAACTTTTTTATCCTTAATACTTTCAAACAGGATCTTTTCTTTTGGCGAAAGGTTTTTTCCTTCATCGCCATAGTTTTCACCGTCGTTACAAAGTTCCTCCCAGTTCTTAATCTTATTTTGCATGTTGTTTAGCGGGATCCCCTCTTGTGTTTTGCACAACCTGCATTGTTGCCCATGTCACAGGCTTTCAAATAATATTGCTGAGATCTTTTCTGGCGTCCTTCCTTGAAGTACAGGCTCCCCATGTTGAAGCAGGAAGGGTCCTCACCCGCTTCGCAGGCTTTGATAAACATTTTTTTTGCTTGTTTGAATTCCTTGCTATAAGGCGTTCCTTTCATGACCAGGAGAATGCCGCCGTTGGTGCATCCAGTCATATAGTCACCATCACAGGCTTTGATGTAAAAATTTAGCGCTGTTTTATAGTCTTGCTCGACAATACGATAGCGTTCCCCCATTTGAAAACATGCGGCAGAATTTTTTTCTTCTTCACACAGTGCTCTTTTTTTCTGAGTTATTCCGTCTTCTTCGGCCCAGATTCCAGGCGCCTGGATAAAAATGCTTACAGCCAAAACAGTTAAAATAATTAATTTTTTCACCACTTGCCCTTTCCCTAAAAATAGTTGGTCAAAGAGAATTTGAAAAACCGATTTCCCAAGGAACCTGAGTATACCATAGAAGGTTTCGTTTG
>JAPKCW010000029.1:0-15033 GCA_028822815.1 Nitrospinaceae bacterium
CCCTGAAAAAGACGAGCGATAAAAGTTCTTAAGGGGGTCTCTATTTATTCGGTAATTTCCCCTTGGGCAACCACCAGGTGCCAGCGTGACGCTGGGCCGTGATATTCTTCCTCAGCTCTTACCCTTTCAGGGCATGAAGACAAATGAGAGGCAACACGCGCTTACGTGACCGCCGAAAGCATGAAAACCATAGTCCGATCAACTGGGAATATCGGTTAAAATAGATGGGGAGGCATCATGCGAATCTTCAGTCTATCCAAAATCTCACAGCTATGGATTCAGGCCACGGTGATGATGTGTCTGGTTTTGTTTTCGGCTTGCGGGAAAGACCTGGAGAAAGAAACCTTCGATGTCTACCTCATCGACAAAGACGGCCAGGAAAAAAAAGTCGACACCGTGACCGGCATCTCACAATGCCGGATGAAGGCGGAGAACCTTGCCTTGTATCAAAATTATATCGAATACGATTACCATTGTTGCCTCAAAACCCCTGACAACTCCTGCGCAGAAAAACTTAAATGACCGGGCAATGAAACCCGTAGGCACCTACTGGGTTGCTAAACCTAAAAAGGCGCTTTCTTATTCTCTCGATGGATAATTCCAAGTAGGGTTTCCGGCGTGAGAGGCCAGCGTCCTAACCGCTAGACGATGGAGCGTTTTATATGGCAAATGGTTTCTTGGGATCATTCTAGCAACATTAAAACATGGCCTTTTCTATCAGCTGTAAAGGGGGAAGTTTATTATCTCTGTCCATCTGTGTTTATCTGTGGTTTATACAGTCTGTTCGTTTCCTCAGCGATTTTTCCGTGGAGGTACAAAACCAGCCAGCGTTTACCGCCTTCCTTGACGAGTCCCATCGCCACATCACGAAACAGGATTGCAGGTTGTTTTTTCTGCACGGTTTTAAAAATTGTTCTCGACCATTTCGCCGCCCGCCCTACCTGATATTTTTTGATCCAATCAAATAATTTATTGTCGGCAAAAGGCATCGCCACCTCCTTCACCCCGGTTAAATGACTCAACCGGAGGCCAAGCATTTTGTTCAGCACGGGTTTCTGGCCCAAATTTCCTATCCATTCCAAATAACCGCTTTTCAGCAAATCATAAATCCGGACTTCATACAAGGGTGCGGCGGATTCAGGATGCCAGACCTGAGCAATATTTTCAGCCAGCGAAATATAGATCGACTTCACTTCTTTCGATGGCAGAGGTTTAACCGCAAATAAAATCTTTTTCCTCGATCTTTCCACAATTTCGCGAACCTCATCCGGTAGAGACAGATCCGCTTCATCCTGCAACTGATCCATTTCGTCCAGCAGGGTTTCCGGCTCGGGAATCTCATCCGCCCGGTGTTCTGCATAAACTTTTATTGCCGATTCGCCCACAAACAGCATCCACTGAACCCACAGCGCCCGTACCACCATCAACCGGACTCGACGCTTGAAGAAATCCGGGGCAAACGAGCTGTTTTTTTTGTCCGCCGCAAAACCAGGCATCACCTCCCGCAGACGAAATTGCGTCAACCTTTCCAGGCCGGGGATTTCCAGCATATCCAGGATTTTCCGGTTCACCTCAAGAAAAGCTGAGAGCATATTTCCGATGCGGGCTTTTTCCATCGGAGCCTTTTCATCGGGATAATAAATGGCGGCGACCTGAGAGATCAGGTGCAAGGTGTCGGGCAAAAATCGCAGGCCCTCCCCGTAGAAAAGTTTTTCTCTTTGGTAGCGAGAACAGGTTTCCAACACCACTTCTATTGCCTGCCTCTCCTTCGAAGAAATATTCTCATGCTTCCTATGCTCGAATTTTATTTTCCGAGCGTCTATGGACCGCCAAAGGCGAAAGATTCCCCTACCCTCCCGCCAAAAGAAAACGGCAACAACACCAATCAGCCCGGCAAGCAGGGCCATCACTCCCAGTTCAGACAGAGACATATCGCTTTTTTCTATAAGTGAGAAGAAACATTGGTATTATGTGAGCGGGTTTTCATGCTTTTCATTTTCCACCCTTTCTAATTGTGATTGGCCCAGCCTTTGCCATGAACCGTCAAAAACAGTTTCTGAAATTTTTTGCAATACTCTTTATGGGTATGATTTTAACCCAATGCGGAAATAAGAATAGCAAAGAATATGTTCAGGAAGGAATCGAACATACCAAACAGGGACGATTTAACAGTGCAAAAGAATCCTTTATAAATGCCATCGAAAAAGATCCCAAAAATATTGGAGGTTATTACGGGTTGGGAGGAATCTATAATCTGGAAAAGAAATATGACGATGCAGAGAAGGCTTTCAAGTCAGTCATCCAATTAGACCCCACCCACTTTGATGCCTGGTACAGCCTGGGCTATACCTATGAGTTGATGGGTAAAAAAGAGGATGCTGAAAAAAGCTATGAGAAATACCGCCGACTCAAGGGGAAATTGGATTCCATCATGAACAAGGAGAAGCCTTGAGGTCATTAATATTTTTTATCC
This sequence comes from Nitrospinaceae bacterium, assembly GCA_028822815.1. Lineage (GTDB taxonomy): Bacteria > Nitrospinota > Nitrospinia > Nitrospinales > VA-1 > LS-NOB. The sequence continues at coordinate 2,474 of JAPKCW010000029.1, forward strand.
TCCTATTCGCGTGGGTCAGCGCTTGCGCCCCTAGCCAAAAACACCGTAAGCGAAACCGAGGGGCTTACCCGACTGACCAACTGGTCCAAAAACAGAAACGAAGTTCGAAACTATCAAAACCCACCCCCCGGAACCGGAATCCTGTTTTACGCGGTTCGGTGAAATCGTCTTTTCTTCCCACCATTTTGAACGAACAGGACAAGACTTTAATGATCCTGATCAATGCGGGAAAGTATCTTGTGGGTAAGAAAAAACTTTCACCCCGTGGGACTCTGGTCAAAAACAAAGCCCCATTTAAAAACCTAGCGGCATTTTATATTGATCGGACAGAAATCACCGTCACTCAGTTCCGCAAATACCAACCCAGCTATGATGAAAAACCCTATACCGGCGGAAAAGATTGCCCCAACTGCCCGGCAATGGGTATCAACTGGATTCAAGCGAGTAAGTATTGCCGATGGGCGGGAAAACGCTTGCCCCGGGAAGAAGAATGGGAAGCCGCCGCGCGGGGTGTCACTAACTTCTCCTATCCCTGGGGGGAGGTGTTCCTTCCCCACCGCTCCAATTTACTGGGGGAAGAAGACGGGCACCTTTTTTCTGCGCCGGTGGGCTCTTTTCAAGCTGGTGCCAGTGCCAGCGGCGTGATGGATATGGCCGGGAACGTCTGGGAATGGGTGGACTCAAAAAAATCCGAAAGACCTCAGCCTGAAACCCGCATTGTCAAAGGTGGGGGATGGACCAGCGATAAAAAGCAGGCGCGCATTTCATTTCGCAACCATGTCGACCTCAAAATGAAGAATCCTACCTTCGGGCTTCGTTGCGCAAAATCACTGATTAAAGAAAAAAGAAATCGGACTGAAAAATAAAGGGACCGGGTAAAAGCAGAGAAGCCAGCGAAGAACTCGCTGGCTGGACTCCTGCAAATATTCTATTCAGGTGGGTGGTATCAGGAGCAACCTGATGTCGCTCCACAGGTCATGCACTTCAAACAGGTTCCGTTGCGAACCAATGTCAAGCTCCCGCATTCCTGGCAGGCATCGCCTTCATAGCCTTTCAGCCTGGCGATCACTGTTGTGGAGGTAGCGACTCCTACAGACTGAGCCGCCATGGAACTATCAATCGGAGCCATGGCACCATTGCCATTTCCGTTGCCATTGGATGAAACCGTACTGGTTGCTGCCAGAGAGATCTCGGGTTCGGATTGCGTGGGAGGTGACACATTCGAGCTGAGTCCCGCCTCATCGTCACTGGACTGCTGATTCTTTTTACCAATGGAATCAGCCCGCAAATCATCCGGGGTCACCTGGGCCAGATCGGTTCTGCCCAGATAACTGATAGCCAATTCCCGAAAAATATAGTCGATGGTTGAAGTAGACATGGTGATCGCCTTATTGCCGGTAACAATCCCGTTTGGTTCAAACCGGGTAAACACAAATGCGTCGGTAAACTCTTCCAGCGGCACTCCATGTTGCAGTCCCAGCGAAATCGCGATAGCGAAGCAGTTCATCAAACTGCGGTATGCCGCGCCTTCTTTATGCATGTCGATAAAAATCTCACCCAGGGTACCGTCTTCATATTCACCGGTTCTGAGATAAACCTTGTGCCCACCGATAGAAGCTTTCTGGGTATATCCTTTTCTCCGGTGCGGCAAAACTTTGCGCTTGTGCTCACGGACCACTTCAACAATCTGTTTAGCCACCTGCATGGCCGGGGCTTCATCTTCTATCTTCAACTGGTTAAAGCTGCCAACCGCCACACTATTTAATGGCTGGCTCAGTTTGGAACCATCACGGTAGATGGCAGTTCCCTTCAACATCAGTTTCCAGCTCAGTATATGAGCCCGCTCCACATCGGCAATGGTGGCATCGTTGGGCATATTGATGGTTTTAGATATCGCGCCGGAAAGAAATGGCTGGGCCGCCGCCATCATGCGGATGTGCGCCTCAGGCCGGATAAAACGTTTGCCATATTTTCCACACTGGTTGGCACAATCAAAAACAGGATAATGGCGCTCTTTAAGATGGGGAGCATTTTCAACTGTCATCCTTCCGCAAATGCTGTCATTGGACACCTGGATTTCTTCTTCTGTAAAACCCAGATGCCCCAGCAGGCTGAAGTCCATGGAGTTCAATTGTTCATCGGTCAACTTCAACACATCCTTGCAGAACCGTTCCCCCATGACAAATTTATTGAATGCGAAACTGATATCGAAAACCTTCGGCAATTCGAGTTGAATATTATCGAGCACTTCATCGGTAAAGCCTTTTTGACGCAGGGAATTCCGGTTGATGTAAGGAGCGGACTCAAGGCTTCCCGTGCCCACGCAATATTCGACGATATCCTTGATCTCGTCGGGTTTGTAACCCAGCCTGCGAAGCGCACCGGGAACCGACTGGTTGATAATCTTGAAATAACCACCCCCTGCCAGTTTTTTATATTTGATGAGTGCGTAGTCCGGTTCAATGCCTGTGGTATCGCAATCCATCAACAATCCGATCGTACCCGTTGGCGCAATACAAGTGGTCTGGGCATTACGGAATCCGTTGCGTTCTCCCAGTGCCAGTGCATCCGTCCATTCCTTCTGGGCCGCATCGAGGAGATAGGCGGGGCAATGTTCCGCATGGATACCCTGCGGGAAAGTGGTGAGGCCGTCATACTCATGAACTTCCACGTTATGCGCCGCGCGCCAGTGGTTTTTCAGAACCTGAAGCATGGAGTTCCGGTTATTCTCAAAGTTCGCAAAAGAGCCAAGCTCACCAGCCATTTCCGCAGACATGGCATAAGCGGCTCCCGTAGTTATGGCAGAAATCGCGCCGCAGATAGCCCGACCGCTTTCCGAGTCATAAGGAATTCCCATCACCATGAGCAGGGCTCCGAGGTTGGCATAACCGAGACCGAGAGTGCGAAAATCGAAACTCTTTTTAGCGATGGCCTTATTAGGAAATTGCGCCATGATCACCGAAATTTCCAGAGTGAGGGTCCACATGCGGCAAGCGTGCCGGTAGTTTGCTATTGCAAAAACACCCTTCTCTTCATCGTAAAAACGCATCAGGTTGATGGAGGCGAGATTGCAGGCGGTATCATCCAGGAACATGTATTCGGAGCAGGGATTGGAAGCTCGGATCGGCCCGTCTTCAGGGCAGGTATGCCACTCGTTGATCGTCGTGTGAAACTGGAGTCCCGGGTCCGCACTGGACCAGGCGGAATGATTGATCTTTTCCCACAAATCCTTGGCTGGCAAGGTCTTGATGACCTTTCCGTTTGTCCTGCCGGTCAAGTTCCAGTCGCCATCGCATTCGACAGCACGCAGGAACTCGTTGGTGAGCCGGACCGAGTTATTGGAGTTCTGCCCCGAAACAGTCAGGTAGCCTTCCGAGGTCCAATTGGTGTCATACTCTTCAAACTCAATATCCTTGACCCCTTGCCGGGCCAGTTGTATGACACGATAAATATAATTTTCAGGAATAAAACAATCCAATGCCTTGCCGATGGCTTTTCCCAAAGCTTTATTTTTCTGCACATCAAACCGGGTTTCTTCTCCTTCATCCTGGGACCAGCATGCATGGAGGATCTCTTTCAGACTCCGGCAGGTAATCCGGCTTCCTGCCGCAAGCGCGGCAACCTTGCGCTCTTCCTTGGCCTTCCATTCGATGAACTCTTCAATATCGGGATGGTCCATGTTGAGGGTGACCATCTTTGCGGCGCGTCGAGTGGTTCCGCCAGATTTGATCGCTCCAGCCGCCCGGTCGCCGATCTTGAGAAAACTCATTAGCCCGGAAGACTTTCCACCGCCTGAAAGAGACTCGCCATTGCCACGAAGGTTGGAGAAGTTACTCCCGGTCCCCGACCCGAATTTGAATAGCCGGGCTTCCTGCCGCCACAAATCCATGATCCCGCCCTCCCCAACCAGGTCATCTTCAACGGAAAGGATGAAGCAGGCGTGCGGTTGCGGCCGTTCGTAAGCATTTTTGGATTTTTGTAGTTCCCCGGCCTCCGTATCGAAATAATAATGCCCTTGGGCAGGTCCTTCCAGACCGTAGGCCCAGTTTAAACCGGTGTTGAACCACTGCGGAGAATTGGGTGCCGCCAACTGCCGGGCCAGCATATAACGCATCTCGTCATAATAACTGCGTGCGTCTTTTTCACTGGTAAAACAATTGTTTTTCCATCCCCAATATGTCCAGCATCCGGCCAGACGGTGAAAAACTTGCTGGGATGTGGTTTCGCGGGTGAACTGCGCTGATTCAGGAAGCTGGTTCAATCCCTCTTCATCCGGTACCGATGGGCAGAGCCATTCAGGCAACCCGGGCTCAAATTTCTTTTTTAATCGGGCCGGAACCCCCGCCTTACGGAAGTATTTCTGCGCCATAATGTCCACAGCCACTTGCGACCATGTGTCCGGCACTGAAACGTCCTTGATTTCAGCAACCAAAGAACCATCGGCATTAGTGATTTTAGAATCCCGCTCGACAAAGCGGATTCCCTCATAGGGATCCTGATGGTCTTTGGTAAATACCCGGTCGATTAGCATAGTGACGCTCCGTATCGCTAAAGAAAATTATTGCAACAATTTGAAACAGTTAACGGTCGAATGTTCGAAGGGAAATTCCAACCCCAAACTACCCTTTTTCCTTAAAAATTTTAGGTGACTCTACCCACAAAATATCTATATTTTGTGTTGCTCACTAAAATATACACAACATATGGGGTTGTCAACGAAATTCCAGAGCCCCTGAAAAACTTTCTTTCAAGGCCGTAAAACATAACGGTTTCGCCCCCCTTCCCCACTCTAAATATAGACGAATAAAAAACGAAAATCAAGACCGTGACGAGTAAAAAAATCGTTTTTTTTACTACTGATTTTTAAGGGGCGGAGAACCTCCGCTGGTAAGTTGCAATATCTTTCGCTGGTGCCCATTGCCCCCGGCGGCTCGCCGGGGTCTAGTGGATGGAAATTTTAAGCTTGCCGACAAACTCCATCAGGCGGAAAGGGCCATCCTGGGTTCCCTCGGTCAGTTTGATGTGGGTGGCATCCACCACATCCTGGCCAAATGTCGGATCGAGCGCGCGCCATTCTCCTACATAAACTTCCGGCCAGGCATGGTAGAGAAACCCGGAATATTCCTGGGAATACACCAGCCCGTTAACGATGCGAGTGGGAATCCCCGCCGCCCTGGCCACAGCCGTGAACAGATAAGTATGAGACTGGCATTCGCCCCGCCTTTCATGCAAGGCATCCAGCGCCGTCACGGTATCCACCAGTTCTTTTGCCAAATTGCGGTACACCCAGCGGTTGATATCTTTAGCTACCTGCCAGACATTCCGCTTATCCCCGGCAAGTTCCCGCGCCAGAGCCCGGATCATCGGATGCCGGGACTGCACCTGCGCCGAATCTTCCAGATATTTTGAATCCGGTTTTCCAAGCCCACTCGAAAAACTCTGTTCCAGCTCGGTTTTAACTTGCAACGTGGCTCGATAAAAACCATTCGGCAATTGTTCTGTCTTGAGAATTTTTTGCCGCTGGTCTTCTGGAATGAGGTCGGGGGAACGCAGAGGCTGAAGGTGAAAGATGATTTCTCTCACCCGCTCCGACCGGTTGATCGGCTGGTCGGGTTTGACCAGACTCATGGTAATTATGCTACTGACCGTCAGCGGTTCATCGAGTTTCTGCGCCACTTCGGCAGACTCCTTAAACGATTCAAAACCCTGATTGGTGGTTTCTTTGATCACCGAACCATCCCCGGCTATCCACAGGGTGGTTTCGATGCCGCTGAATTTTTGTTTGATCGCAAAAGTCTCAACGGGTTTGCCCTCGTACTCCAGGTTTTCTTTGCGCAAAACTTCGTACTCCAAATCCACCAGCATCTGGAACGGCTCCAGAAATAGTGACAGGGTTCCTTTTTGTCCAACTTTCAATCCGTCCGCCAGCAAGTTAAGGAGAAAGGTTGAGGAAGAAAGCGTGCCAGGGGGAAACTCAATGGATTTTTCCTTATCAAACCCCCGTGACTTAATCCGGTAGATAAGCCGATTGCCTTCCACCCTGCCCTCGACCTGTTGCCGGTGTCCGGTGATCTCCTGCAAAAGTGAAAAACCACGAAGCTTGAAATCCGGACCCAGCCTGGTCTTTTGATTGATGGTGGTCGACTGATCTATAGACTTTGAACGAATCTGAAAAAAAACCGTGGAATCCACCTCAATGCCTTCTGGGGTCCAGCGGGTTTGCACCCGGGTAAAACCCATTTTTTTGCCTTGGAAATAGGTTCCCATCCAATCTTCCTGCTCCCCGGAACCCTGAAGCAGGGGGCCGCCCTGGAACAGAGACTGGGCCGCGACCGATCCACAAAATGCCCACAGGATAAAAATAATTTGCGCAAATATTTTCATATTATTCAGGTTATCACCCCACTAACCGTGGAGGCAACTGGCAATGGCTCGTTGGGCCAAGACAACTCTTTGCTCGCCTGAGGAAGTTATTACTCGCTGGCCGCTGGCCGGGCAAGTGAATACAGATGGGTGGCGAAGAAACAGAAAGCAATGGCGGGTGCGGCTATGGGAACTAACCAGGCAACCAACAACGCGACATTCACAAATCCAATCGCCGTTGCCGATTTTGTCAGAGCCCTTATTAAGTAAGGCATGGGAAAGGGCGAAAGCATCGAGATAGAGTTTAGAAGTATCACTACAATCAAGAGCGGCTCTGGGGCAAATTCAAAATATTTTGCTGTCAGGAGTGCTAAGAGCAGGTGCCGCATCAGTTCGTTGGTGGGCGATCCTGCATTGATTTTTTTAGATACCGATACCCGAGAGGTAACACGCAGTAAGATAGCAGCCACCGCAACAAGGCTGGCTATACTGAAGGCAACCCCGTAGTGAACACCAAGTGCCATGACAATGATTATATGAGCAACGGCATCGCAAACATTGTCCAATGCCGCGCCAAAATCACTCTTGAGATTCAGCTTGATGGCAAGGATACCATCGAGATCATCCATGATGTTGTTGTAGATGATCAAGGGAATCAAATATTGAAACCCGTCTTTAAAAAAAAGGATTGAAAGTGGCAGAACTCCGAGCAAAGAAACAATATTGGGTAGATTTCTATATAAGAACTTCCGAATGAAGAAACTCTTCATCGGCTAACGGGGCCCGTCTTGTCGCTAGAGTGAGGCTGGAAACCGGAGCGAATCAGAAAAAAATGGTTTGTCAGTTCAGGGAAATCAATCCCCATTGCCGATGGAATGCGCCTTATCCAAGGATCACCCAAACGCAAACCCCAGTATGCCAGATGTCCTACTACAGGAACCATTTGCAGATTCCCGGGCACATTTTCCTTCCATTTCCTGATGAGTTCACAACCCATCTGCATGAGAATATACGGGACGTTTAAACAGGTTTGGACCACTGCCAGATCGCATCCGTTAAACAGACCGAGATAGGTCGGGACCGAACGGTAGACAGCTTGGTAATCTCCATCCCGTGTGATTGTTCCATTTCGTACGGTACTTTCCCGGCATAGGATAATACCTCCAGGGCTAAGAAAGGACTTCAATTTCCGTAGCAGTGCGACAACATCTTCTTCATTGAGATACATCAAGAGTCCACCGAGGAAGATAAGTGAAAACTGACCTTTAGGTTCAAAGGACAATACGTTGCCATGGATGGGAGTGAAATTGTCGTAGGAAGAACAACGTCGCACCATGCTTTCATATAACGGCGTACTTGCTTCAACGGCAATGACCTTGTTGAATTTCAGCGCAAAAAATTCCGCCCAATATCCGACACCACTTCCTAAATCAAGCACAGCTCCATTAGTATCGATCTTGGCATTACGGATGAGTTGTTGGACAATAATAGACTCGGCACGGAAACGAAAACGCCCGGCACTATCAGGGAAACCAAAACTATCCATCATATAGGGACCCATGATGGAGGGGTCTGCCTTCTTCCAATAGCTTTTAACAACTGAATAATCCAGTGTATTGGGTTCCGTTTCACCATTCATCAGGATGTTCACTCTTTTTTAGAGGAGGTACGACTCCAGAAATAAAACATTGGAGTAAAAATATCCGGTTTAGAAGGCTTCGGGATATGTATCGGTTTCTTCCAAAATACGTTCTGCATTTGCAAGATCGGCAGGGGTGTCAATTTCATACCAGCATTCAGGATCGAAGAAAACGCCATTCATGGAAAGACTGCCATCGGCTATCATCGTTTTAAAAACTACTTCGTAATACTCGTTTACCTTGCCAGAAGAGATATAAAGCTCCAACTGTTCGATGACGTTTTGCCATGATGAGGCAGAAAGACTGTATATATTGACTGTCTTATAGCAGGGACCTTCTCCGGCACCAGCTATGCCAAAAGCTTGTACCCTGCCTAGAGAATCCAAAGTCACAGTGGCTCCATTCATCCAGGGTTGCATGCGAGAAATGGCGATTTTATTCGGATAAAGAAGACCGTCGAGCTGGGAGGACTCGAACACCAAATCGCTTTCTACCAAAAGAAAAGATTCCCGGATTTTATTCCGAGCCAACCACAAAGAATAGATGTTGTTGGTCGTTTGGAATAGAGGATTGTTTATTAATTCTATGGTCAGGTCCCCAGCATATTCGTTGACGAACCTTTGGATGCAGTGGTCCATATAGCCGACCACAATGACCAGCCGCTTGAAACCGTTATCGCAGAGGTTGTCAATCAATCGCTCAAGTATAGGGCGTCCATTGATTTCAATGAGGCATTTGGGAATAGAATCCGTCAAGGGCTGTAAACGATTTCCACTGCCAGCAGCTAACAACAACGCTGTGGTAACACGATTTCCCTTAAAATGATTATTGTTCATCATTATCCTTTTAAAGGGTTTGGAATCAATATTTTGAAAAAAACCAACTAATGCGGAGGTATGCTAAATGTCGCTGGGTAAGCAGTTTTCCGTTGCGTACTACGAAAACCCGCACCAACCCCATCACGAGGAGGGGAAAACCCTTCCTTTCTTCACATTAAGGGCCTGGAGAGTTCCAGGTCACGCAGAAGCGCATCCAAGCCTGAAGCAGGCCGGAAACCTTAGAGAAAGATTTGTATGGGATAAAACTCTGAGGTAAATAAAGTATAGATCAAAAAGTGGTTTTTGTCTAGGGAGTCAGGCAACCCTATCCTGCGACAATAGAAGTAAATATTTTTAATACAATATAAAAGAGCTTATTTTAAGCCGAATTTATGCTGTTCTTAAAAAATTTCTCACGCCTCTTTGGCAGGCATGATAATATTTACGTTTTATCTTTTTAAGAAATTTCTGTTACAATATCTTATGATTGACCCCAAAAACGTCCCAACCTATCTTACTTTCGATGATGTATTGCTCCTGCCCGCGCATTCGAAAGTTCTGCCCGCAAACGTAAAACTCTCGACCCGGTTGACCCGCAAGATCAAACTCAACTGTCCGTTGATCAGTGCCCCCATGGACACTGTAACCGAAACGAATCTGGCCATCGCCCTGGCCCAGGAAGGCGGAATCGGCATCATCCATCGCAGCCTTCCGCCGAACAGGCAACGCAAAATGGTCGATAAGGTCAAACGTTCGGTAAGCGCCATGATCCCCGATCCGATTACCATGGAACCCGACCAGAAAATCAGTGAAGCCCTGGACGTTATGCGCAAATACAACATCAAGGGCATCCCCATTACGCAAAACAAAAAGCTGGTGGGAATTCTCACCAACCGGGACCTCAGGTTTGAGAACAACCTCAACAAAAAAATCCGCTCCCTGATGACCAAAGACAATCTGGTCACCATTCCGGAAGGCACGCCTCTGGAAAAGTCCAAACAAATTCTGCACGACAACCGCATCGAAAAACTGCTGGTGGTCGACAAAAAAGGCCATCTCAAAGGACTGATCACCATCAAGGATATTGAAAAAGCCGGGCAATTCCCCGATGCCGCCAAAGACTCCAAGGGAAGATTGCTGGTGGGAGCCGCTTTAGGGGTTACTCAAAATCCTGTGGAACATATTGAAGATTTAATCCGCGTTGGGCTGGATGTTCTGGTGATCGACAGTGCCCACGGGCATTCGGAAAAAGTCCTGGCAACCATCCGGGAAATTAAAAAGACTTTCCCAAAACTCGAATTAATAGGCGGCAATGTGGCCACCGCTGAAGGCACCGCCGATTTGATTAAAGCCGGAGTGGACGCCGTCAAGGTTGGCATTGGCCCCGGTTCCATTTGCACCACGCGTGTGGTGTCGGGGGTTGGCGTACCGCAGATTTCCGCCATTGCCGAATGCGTTAAAGTAGCGGAGAAAAAAAATATTCCCGTTATTTCCGATGGCGGCATCAAGCTTTCCGGCGACATTACCAAAGCCATCGCCGCTGGGGCCAGCACGGTGATGATAGGCTCCCTGTTTGCGGGGACGGAAGAAAGTCCCGGAGAAAAGATTCTTTATCAGGGCAGAAGCTACAAAGAATACCGCGGCATGGGTTCCATCGCCGCCATGTCCCAGGGCTCCAGCGACCGTTACTTCCAGGAATGGGAGCTCTCTGAAAGCAAACTGGTTCCGGAAGGGGTGGAAGCGCGTATTCCCTACCGTGGTGCTTTATCGTTCACCGTTCACCAACTGTTGGGGGGTCTGCGCGCCGGCATGGGATATTGCGGAGCTTCTACCATTGCGGCGTTGAGAAAAAACGCCTCATTCATCAGGATTACGCCAGCGGGTCTTCGGGAAAGCCACGTCCATGATGTGATCGTGACCAAAGAAGCACCAAACTACAATATCGATTGAACCGCCGGAATTTCTCCAGGCAGGCTAAACGGACTCCCGCATTGCCATGACCACAGACACCCTTCACGAACAGAAAATCCTCATTCTTGATTTTGGGTCGCAATACACCCAGAACATCGCTCGTAAAGTGCGGGAATGCCAAGTCTATTGCGAAATTCACCCTTGCACTCTGCCGTTCGATAAAATTAAAGATTTTAATGCAAAAGGCATTATTCTCTCCGGCGGACCCGCAAGTGTACTGGAAAAAGACGCGTTGCTTTGTGACCGAAGACTGTTTGAGTTAAAAATTCCCATTCTCGGAATCTGCTACGGCATGCAACTCATCACCCACATGCTGGGCGGCAAGGTAGACCCTTCCCCGCATCGCGAATTCGGCAGAGCCGAGTTGATGCTGAAAGAATTTTCCCACCTGTTCGAAGAGGTGAATAACAATTCCACTGTATGGATGAGCCATGGCGACCGCATCTCAAAACTGCCGGAAGGGTTCAAAGGCATTGCCTTCACCGGCAACTCGCCCTTAGCGGCCATTGAAAATTCAGTAGCACGGGTTTACGGCCTGCAATTCCACCCGGAAGTGGTCCACACGGTAGATGGCACAAGGATCCTCAACAACTTCCTGTTTAAAGTCTGCCAGTGCGCCAAGAACTGGAAAATGGATTCCCTGGTCGACTACATGATCCAGGACATCCGAGATAAAGTGGGAAACGCAAAAGTGGTTTGCGGGTTGAGCGGCGGAGTCGATTCTTCGGTCGCGGCGGTGCTGATTCACAAAGCTATCGGCGACAACCTGTACTGCCTGTTCATCGATAACGGATTTTTGCGGTCCGGCGAAAAAGATAAAGTAGAAAACACATTTCGCGACAACTTCAGCATCCACCTCGATGTCATCGACGCCGCCGACAAATTCCTGGAAAAGCTTAAAGGCATCACCGATCCGGAACAAAAAAGGAAATCTATTGGCAATACCTTCATCAAAGTTTTCGAAGAGGAAGCCAAACGCCTGGGCGACTTCACCTTTCTCGCCCAGGGCACCTTGTATCCAGACGTCATCGAGTCGGTCTCCTTCAAAGGGGGCCCGTCTGCGGTGATCAAGTCGCATCACAATGTTGGCGGCCTGCCGGAAAAAATGCAGTTAAAACTTCTCGAACCGTTTCGCGAACTGTTCAAGGATGAAGTCCGCGCACTGGGGCGCGAGATGGGTATTTCGGATGAAATCATCAACCGCCAGCCATTTCCGGGTCCGGGCCTTGCCATCCGCATACTGGGAGAGGTGACCCCGGAACGCCTCAAAGTCCTTTGCGCCGCCGACAAAATTATTTTGCAAGAAGTGAAAGCCGCAGGCTTGTATAATGATTTATGGCAATCGTTCGCGGTTCTGCTTCCGGTAAAAACCGTGGGAGTCATGGGCGATGCCCGTACCTACGAAGACGTGATAGCCATCCGCGCCGTCACCAGCACCGACGGCATGACCGCCGACTGGGCTCACCTGCCTTACGAACTCCTGGGGAAACTCTCAAACCGCATCATCAATGAGGTGCATGGGGTCAACCGGGTGGTCTATGACATCAGCTCCAAACCCCCAGGCACTATTGAGTGGGAATAGTTTTTCTCTCCACGTAATAAATTAAATCGTTTAAATTCAATAACTTACATTTTTTAGTTGAGTTACGTAAAGTTACGTAATACACTCTTTTAGACGTCTACAACGACTATGAGTTACGTAAATGTTACGTATTTGATGGTTTCATCAGTATCAATAGTTTTTTGAGGTATTCCAAAAAACTGTCAT
>JAPKCW010000030.1:0-14911 GCA_028822815.1 Nitrospinaceae bacterium
TTAATTTTGAATCAAACTTTGCACCTAGTTGTCGCGGTAAGCGACTCCATGGGTTTCGCCATCGGTGTCGATCTTGGTCGTGAGACTCAGATCGGCGGCGGAAACTACAGCCAGTTTGTTTTCATCCCGAATGGCTACGTAAACCGTAGTTCCATCCGTACTGATATCAATCATATCCGGGCGCTGGCCCAGGGGCGTGGTTTTAACGATCTTGCGGCTTGCCGTATCGATCATGGCGATCTGGTTCAGTTTTCGTTGCCCAACGTAGACGGTTTTCCCATCCGGGCTGTGCACCAGTCCATGCGGTTCACCCGGGACGTCGATGGAGGCTTCCACCGCACCGTTTTTTGGATTCATCAATAACAATTTGTTATCGGCTGGCGCGGTGACCCAGAACAGTTTTCCATCATGGGTTGGCTTTATAGCCATAGCGCCTTTGGCGCCTGTCCAGGTCTCGGTGATCTTACGGGTTTTTACATCCACCACCGAAATCGTGGCGTCCCCGGCATTGACCACATACAATGTTTTTCCATCAGGAGAAAAAACAGCGGTGATGGCTTTTTTTCCAGCGGCCATCGTGTGAACGGCTTTTTTCGATGCGACATCAATGAAGGTGATGTTGCTCGCTCCGACGTTGCAGGCCACGGCAAGTTTGCCATCGGGAGAGACTGCCACGTCGTGGGCTTTGGTGTCGGTCACTATATTGGCCAGTATCTCTTTGGACATGGCATCGATGATGGTGATGCTGTTGGTTCCCAGGTTGGCGATGTAGGCAAGCTTGCCATTCGCACTAAAAGTGACATTATGCGCACCGGCACCGGTAGCAATTGTTTTTACCACCTTGTTGGAACCGGTATCAATGATCTGGACATTGGCCCCTTTCATATTGGCAACCCACACTTCCCCTGCCATGCTCTCGCTGATTGGTATCAGGCCCGCAAGGAATAGTGCGGTCAAAAAGGGAACCATCATCCATGGCTGTCCCTCTTGCCGAAAAATTTCATTCAATTTCTTTCCGAGGTTATTCATCTTTATTCCGAACATAATTTGCCTCCAGGAAAATTCAAGGGTTAATGACTAAAGCTCTATATTCTGTAATGTTTTAATTGGGTTCCCTTAAACTACCATGGAAACTCACCACCAGCTACCCAATTACCAATGCTTAATGGTTTAGAGTCGCAAGAATGCAAAGAGATTTTAAATCCTCTGGCAACGGAGGCTCACCATGTTCCGATAATCCCACAAAGTATTGATTTATTACGTTTTACTGCTATGAGATTGGCGGGGGTTGTGGTACATTGGGGCCACTTCAAATTTTACTCATAATCATACAGGGAATTTTATGAACAAAGACCAGATGGCTATTTATCTCAATGAGCATCTTGAGTTCTTCAACGAATACCCGGAGCTATTAAAAAAAATCAAAGAGATTAAAGATGATGATCTGCCCATCGAGCCCATGAGCACGTTGAGTCTGGCTGACCGGATTATCAAGCGGGTTCACGATGATAAAGAACATCTTAAAAGCAAACTGGAGTGGCTGTTCGAAATTTCCCGTGCCAATGAAAAAATTCAGGAACACCTGTTCGAAATCGAAAGACTGGTATTGACCAGCACCAACCTGGATCAAATGGTTGAGCAATTGAAAAAAGAAATTCCCAACCGGTTTGGTATTCCCAATGTTATTTTGTGTCTGATTAAAGGTTCCGACCCTTGTATGGAAGACCGATTGCGGCAACGCTATAACGGCAATCTGGATGAAATGGTGAAATTCATCTGCCGGGAAACCGCCGACAGCTGGTTTGAAAGCGGACTCAAACCTGTCCTGCGCAGTGAGATCAAAGATTCAGAAGTGTTCGGTCCCAATAACGGGCACGGTGACGTAAAATCTGAAGCGCTGATTCCTATTGTGGCGCAGGACAACATGGTCGGGGCTATTGCGTTTGGCAGTCCCAAACCTTTCCATTTTCATGACGGACTCGGCACCGAGTTTCTCGAACGCATGGCCGACAAAGTTGCCATCTCCATCAACAACATCCTCCTCATCGACCAACTCAAAGATCAGCTGGTAGTGAATCAATAATCCAATCAAGTCACCCTGAGTTAGTGATATTTGACCATTGCCTTCTTGCCCCGAAGGGGTATATCGAAGGGCACATCCTTCGATGGAACTCATGTTGACAACATTGGCTCCACGCCGAGTGGTGGGCTTGACTAATTCTGCAACTTCCCCGATACTGGGTGATCACTACGCAGAGCGAAAAAAAGGTTTATTAACTAACAAGCGAAATTTCAAAGCTTATGGATTCCCTGGTTGAAAGCCGGGGTTTTTTTGATTAAGGTTCCCAATATAATGATACGAGAAGCTAAAATAGAGGATGCTCACGCCATCCAGAATTTGATCTGTTTCTATTCCGAGGACGGCAAAATGCTGTTTCGCACCTTGGCAGAAATTGAAGAAAATATTGCTGATTTTCTGGTTTACGAAAAACAGGATGAAATCGTCGGCATCTGTAGCCTGAAATTCGGTTGGGATCGGTTGGTTGAGATCCGCTCACTCGGGGTGGACCCGCGTTATCAGCGGCAGGGGATCGCCACTCAAATGATTCAGGGCAGTATTGAGCGCGCTTTATTAAGGGACGACTGCGATACCGCTTTTGTTCTGACTTACGCGGTGCCCTTGTTTACCAAATTCGGATTTGAAATCGTGGATAAAATACAGCTTCCGCAGAAGGTGTGGAACGACTGCCAGGCCTGCCTGCATAAAGACAATTGTGATGAAACAGCCATGAGCCTTTCATTGTTGCCATTGAAGAATGCCGTTCGCTCGGCCTTGAAAGATTCAGAAGAAGTCCTATATTCCTAGTACTGTAAATAGGGAGGATTTTACGCCATGTTAGGTCCAATTTTCAGCGCGTTAACGGGATTAAAAAACGCATCCCAAAGGCTGCAAAACAGCGCCAACAATGTTGCCAACATCAACACCGCTGGATTCAAGAAAAGCGATATAAATAGCGTCGAGTTACAATCGGGCGGCACGAGGGTCAACGACATCTCTCGATCCAACACCCAGGGTTCATTGATTCCGACTAACAATCCTTTAGACCTTGCCATCAGCGGTAACGGATTTTTCCAGGTTACTAATCCGAACGGAGGTACCAGCTTCACCCGCTCGGGAAGTTTCAAGCTCGATGGTGGAGGTAATATTGTAGATGGCAGTGGCAACGCTTTGGTACCGGCAGTGAATGTTCCAGGAAACAATACCGGAATCAGCGTGGGTGCCAATGGGCAAATTTCCGCTCAGGTAGGAGGACAACCTGAGGTTCTCGGCCAGATTCAGCTTGCCAATTTTCCGAATCCATCCGGATTATCAGCGGCAGGAGGAAATCTGTTTAACGAATCGGCAGGTTCCGGCGCACCCGTTGTGGGCGGCCCGGGAGAAGGGGGACGCGGCACGGTTCTCTCCGGGTTTCTGGAAGGTTCCAACGTTGATATCACCGAAGAAATTGTCGATCAGATTGTGGCCAAGGCGGCATTTAAAGCCAATGTCAATGTCATCAAAGCTAACGACGAATTGATAGGCACCATCCTTGACATAAAGAGTTAACCCCCACTCGGCGTGGGGCCAGCGTACAATCACCAGGGGTGGGACCGATGTTTGGTGGTAAGTAGTAATTTTCTTTCCTTTTATTCCAAAAACATAATGAATGCGGAAAATTATCTTGTTACTGTTGAGCGGTTTTTTCTTTCCCTGAAAGATTCGGGACTGGCGCTTTCCGCCACCGATTACGATCTCATCCAGCAATGGGAAACCCGGGGCATACCGGTCAATATTGTTTGCCGGGGCATCGAAAATGGTGTTGCCGAATTTGAGCAGCAGAACACCCGGCAATCTTCGCGCATGGGACTCAGCTATCTCAAGGTTTTTATCGAAGCGGAACTGGAGCGATCCCGGCCATGAAAACGAAACCCGCCCATGAGGTAAACTGCAATACCTGCCGGGACCATCGCTATGTGATGTCCAATAAAAAAGGCAAAGTCCAGGCCGAAGCCTGCAAATGTTTTGACTGCGATAAATGTCAAGGGACAGGAAGAATTTTAGAAGAAGATGCCGACGGCATTTCCCGAATCCGCGAATGTCAATGCGCCGACTTTTCTAAAAAGCTGAAACTTTTCAACCAGGCTGGAATTCCAGGTAAATTTGTGCATGAGAGTCTGGAAAATTTTGACGTTGCGACTCCCAGACGACACCGGTCGCTGAAAGACGCTTTATCACGGTCGCGGACTTTCATCAAAGAGTTCATTCAGATGCAAGGCCAGTTCAGCCAGGGCCTGATTTTCATGGGCGAACCGGGCCTCGGCAAAACCCATCTCGCCGTTTCCATCATCAAGGAACTGATTTTAGTACATGGAGTCGAATGCAAGTTTGTCGACTTCTTTGAACTGCTCCGCGACATCCGCCATGGTTATGGAGAGGATATCTCGGAAGGTGAATTCATGGACCCTTATGTGGGTGTTAAGGTATTGGTGATCGATGAGTTGGCCAAGGGCAGGAACACGGATTGGGAACTGACTATTCTCGATCATTTCATCTCTGCCCGCTACAACGATGATGACAAAGTAACACTAGTCACCACCAATTTTAAAGACAAGCTGGATAACGGTATTGGCAAGGAAGACAGGGGCAGTAAAAAATTCTCCAATGCCAGCACCCGTTATACTCTGGAGGAAAAAATCGGCCCACGCATTTTTTCCCGCTTGATGGAGATGTGCAAGAAGGTACACCTGCAGGGCAAAGATTTCCGCCAGGAACAAGTTTAGGAACAATTATTTCCTGCCCCAACTCATTCATTTTTAAGTCAATACCCCCCTGTAAAAAATTTTCGCTGGCTGAACGGATATCAGGAGCTATATTTTATAGTCAGAGATGAGTTTCTCACGGGCCGCACCTTTTCTTCTCGCCCCAATGAAGATATCAAAAGTTCCTGCCTTCAGTGGGATACTAAAATATATTGAGGGAAGCCCCCATGCCGACAAATGCGGAACTGGCTAAGGTCCACATCGCGAAACGGGATTTAAAACTCACCGATCCCCTGTATCGCGGGTTTCTAAATGTTCTGTTTGGAGAGACCTCAGCCAAAGACCTCACCCATGAACAGGTTGAAGAACTCCTGGAGCATTTTAAAAGTCTGGGTTGGCAGAGCAGCTTTACTTCAGCACAAACGACTGGGGGTACTGCTAAAACCAAAAGTTCAGGGAAACCAAAAAGTCCTATTAAGATTTCCTCAAGGCGTGGCCCTGCCACGATGGCGCAGATCGGTTTGATCGTTTATTTATGGGAGCACGGCCCCGGCATCCGGCACAAATCGATGCAAGCGCTGGACCATTTTTTGAATCACCATTTTCATATTGCGGAATTGAAACAAGTCAAGGCCCGTCAGGTTCCTGGAATTCTGGGAGCGATCAAAAGTATGGGAAAAATGTAGTCGGAAGAATTGGATTAAAAAAAATTTGGGGCACGTGGGAGGCAATTTCTCCTGGAATCGCCTCCCACGTGAAGGGGCCACCCGGCGTGGGGCCTACGAGCCAGCGCTTTTGCTGGCCGGCAAAGAGTTGTCTCGGCTCAAAGAGTCGTTGCTATCTGCTTCCCACGTGAAGGGGTAATTTCAACTTTCCAACTCAACCATGGTGGAGGATTAGGAGTTAGCCCGTCATCGAAATCCACTGGTCGCGGTTTTCGTCCGCGGCCTTTCTTTTTTTCATCGTTTAACCTTTTGCCGCCAATAAAACTTTTTCAGCAACCCGCTAGTTAACATCCTGCAAAAAAGCTAAGATGTAATCACAATTCTGCGAAACCTCTCTGGCATCTAAAGATGGGACGGGTTGAACTCTTGCAAGTCGCCAGACGGGATAAGGGGTGATATTAGTTTTTTTGTTGGGGCAATGCTGATGGAAAATATGGAAGAAAAACTTAAAAAAGCCTTGCAGGCAATGGATAAAGAAGATTACCGGACTTCTTTTGAAATATTCCAACCCCTGGCGGAACAAGGCCATGCAAAGGCCCAATTCTATCTTGGGTTTCTCTATAGAATCGGACAGGGAGTTAATCAGGATTTTCAAAAGGCATACCATTGGTATTCACTTGCGGCAGAACAGGGTTATGCAGAGGCGCAATACAAAGTCGGGTTGATGTATTTCAAAGGACAAGCGGTTACTCAAGATTTCAAAAAGGCATTCAAATGGTATTCGCTTGCGGCAGAGCAAGGTGATGTAAAAGCCCAATTCAATCTTGGTGTTTTATATAGAAGAGGGTTAGGGGTCCCCCACGATCATAGACAGGCATTCAACTGGTTTTTATTGGCTGCGGAGCAGGGTTATGCGATCAGCCAATTCACTCTTGCAGGTGTATATGAAACTGGGGAGGGAGTTTCCCGGGACGATGCGGAAACGGTCAAATGGTTAAAGCTTGCAGGCGAACAGGGTTATGCTGAAGCACAATATAAACTTGGATGGAAGTATTACCATGGCGAGGGAGTCACTCAGGATTTCCGAAAGGCATTCCAATGGTATTCTTTTGCCGCAGAAACGGGTGACATAAAAGCGCAATTCAGTCTTGGGGTGATGTATGACAATGGACAGGGCGTCACTCAGGATTACCAAAAAGCATTCAAATGGGTATCACTACCAGCAGAAAAAGGCGATGTGCAGGCGCAATTTTTTCTTGCGTGCATGTATGAAGATGGACAAGGTGTGGCTCAAGACTACGCAGAGGCAGTCAAATGGTATTCCCTTGCGGCAGAACAAGGTGATGTCATGGCACAATCCAACCTTGGACACCTGTTCGTGGAAGGGAAAACCGGCAAGGAGGATTTTATTCAAGCCCACAAATGGTTCAATATAGCCGGTGCGAATGGAGATGGGGAGGAACATAAAAATAGAGACGCTGTGGAAAAACTTATGACACCCGACCAAATTAGCGAAGCTCAGAGATTGGCAAGAGAATGGACCCAGGAGTATGGGAAGAAATAACTAAGATGGTGGAACAGGTTCCGGGAATTTTGGGTGTGATCAAAAATGTAGGCGGGGGCGAAAAATTTAGATTTGGAAAAAATTAGGGCACGTGGGAGGCATCTCCTCCTGGATTCGCCTCCCACGTTAATGGGTAATTTCAACTTTCCAACTCTACCTTGGTGGAGGATTAGGAGTTAGCCAGTCATCGAAATTATCCCAAGTTTATTACCTCAACTCCGCTACCGGAGTTTGGTGGTTTTTGTCAAGTTTCGGACGAATCCAGAGTTTCGTCATCCAAATTCATGTTTTCTGACGATTTTCGTCCGCGGCCCTTCTTTTTTTTCATCGCTTCGCTCAACGGATTGTGAAAAAACGAATCCCAGTACTTATTACTGAGCTTTTTACTGGAAAGAACCTTTTTGATTTTGC
Source organism: Nitrospinaceae bacterium (assembly GCA_028822815.1). Taxonomy (GTDB): domain Bacteria; phylum Nitrospinota; class Nitrospinia; order Nitrospinales; family VA-1; genus LS-NOB. Next base: position 7,441 of record JAPKCW010000030.1, read on the forward strand.
CTTTTTTATCAAATATTTTGACTTCATGAAACATGGTACACTCCAAACTTATGCCTACCCTGGTGATATTCGCCCTGGTTTGGAGGATATATTAAGCGCCTCCGCCCAGATGATGGATCATCGTTTTGGGTCGGTTTAGCCTTTCGGGCCAATGAAATTTATAAACGGGGTCTTGTAGTGTTAATGATATCTACAATTTAGGATGTCAAGCATCCCACCCAAGTTTTTTTCTTTGGCCTGTATGCTCTTATCGGAGGAACATTTTGAAACAATTAGGGTTATTTTTGTTTTTTTGGGGAATTATAGGGATAACAGGGTGTGACAAGGAGCTGAAAGAGCATCCTTTGCCCGAAAGCCTGAAAAAAGAGTTGGCCCGCAAGGCCGATCCGACTATTCATCTTAATGATGTATCCGGCACCATTTCGCTCGATTCTGAGCTGAAAGTGAGCTTGAGCCCCAGTGCCAGACTGTTCATTTTTGCCCGGCCGGAAGGTGTGGAAGCCGGGCCACCTCTTGCCGTCAAACGTCACAGTGTTTTCCAGTTTCCCTTTGAATTTGAAATTGGGCAATTGCATACCATGATTGATGGGACCCAATTTGAGGGAGCCATGAACCTGACAGCGCGTCTGGATCAGGATGGCAACAGGAAGTCAAGTCCGGGCGATGTGGAAGGGAAAGTCCAGGTTACTGCGGGGCAAAAAGAAGTTCAACTGGTGCTGGACAACCTGATAAGCGCGTCTGCCTACAACATACACGGAACGGTTAGCGTGGGTATGGGGCTACAGAACAAGGTTCCCAAAAACGGCACCCTGTTTATTTTTGTCCGCTCTGAGAATATTAAGCGCGGGCCTCCACTGGCGGTCAAGCGGATACCCGACATCCAGTTTCCCTATGAATTTACTTTGGGGCCAGCGGACATCATGGTTCCGGGAACTTTTTTTGAAGGCCCCATGGTGCTGACAGCGAGAGTAGATGTTGATGGCGATGCCCGTGCCGGTCCCGGTGATATTGAGGGTTTCATCGGCGCCAAACCCGGCGACCGCAATGTGGAACTGCTCCTGAACCACCTTACCCCTTAGCAGGGGAGCAACGGGCTTGTTGAGCCGCCAAAACTCTTTGCTCGCCAGCGAAAGCTATTGCAATTTGCCACCGGCCGCTTGGCCGGGCCTAGCTGTTCTGTTGTCTTTGTATAAAGGGCAGTACCACGGTCAGAACGAGGCAAATCCAGCTGAACACATCCCCGTAGGCGGTGTAGAAGGTGAGTCCTCTCTGGCGGGGGGTGATTTTGGTGATCTTGGCCGCTTCGACAAAAAGATCTGTTTCATCGCGAAGAGCTCCGTTAGCGTCTATGGTTCCAGAAATCCCGGTATTCGCCGCACGAACGATGGGCACACGATTTTCCACGGCACGTAAAGCCCCCATGCTCATATGCTGGTAGCTCGCCGCACTTTTACCGAACCAGGCGTCGTTGGTGATATTGATTAAAAAGTCGGCACCGTTTTTAACCGCCTGCCGGATCAGGTCGGGGAAAATTATTTCATAACAAATGGAGACTCCGGCCTTATAGCCTGCCACATCGAATAATGTTGCTTCTTTTCCACGCCCGAAGTCGCCAATCATCTCCACCATCTTTTCCACAAAGAACAATAATTTCCGAAAGGGAACGAACTCGCCAAAAGGCACCAGGTGGATTTTGTTATAACGGTTTTGTGTGTCACCGGTTTCGGACACCAGGTAGGCGCTGTTATAGTGAGTGGTGTGTCCGTCCTTGTTTTCTTTGTGAGGGCTGCCGAATAAAATAGGGGTTTGAATTTGCCGGGCTAAATCGTTAACAAATTCGGTGCCGACCGGATGCTGGTTGTAATAAAAAGGCATGGCGGTTTCAGGCCAGACAATCAGTTGCGGTTTCGATTGGGCGGCCACCAACGTCAGGTCGCGGTATTTGCCCATGACCACTTTCTGGAATACTGGATTCCACTTCATGAACTGTTCGACATTGCCCTGAATCAGTCCCACTGTTAAGCCGGAGTTTTTATCAGTGTTGGGGCGGTTCATGACAACACTTCCGTATCCCCACCAGCAGGCGAAAACCAGGAGTGTGACCGATATAAACCGCGCTCCCGCATTGCCCGGTTCCCGCCAGGTTTTCCATGCCAGATAAAGTCCGGCATTGAGCAACATGATGAGCCAGGAGATGCCATATACCCCGGTTATTTCGGCCATCTGAATGACATGCAGGGTTTTGAATTGGGAATAGCCCAGTCCCAGCCAAGAAAATCCAAACTCAGAGTGGGTGGACCGAATGTATTCCAGCGAGACCCAAAGAACCGGGGCGAACAGAAAAAACAGGCCTCGGTTTTCTTTGCAGACCCTTCTTATCAAATAACAAAATAATGCCGTATAAAAAGAAAGGTAGGCCGCCAAAAGGCCCAGAACCATGAAACTCACAACCGAGGGAAGGTTTCCGTAATTGATGAGGGTGTTGTTGATCCAACTCAACCCCCAGGTATAAAAAACCATCCCGGTAATGAACCCCAATAAGGCGGCACTTTGCGGGGTTTTTGCTTCAATCGCCGAAAAAAGAGGGATGAAGGCAAACCAGGCGAGGGATTCAAAATTAAAACGGGGGAAAATCAGCACCAAAAGAATTCCGCTGATGGCGGCGAGTAGAAACGGGCGCGGTTCTTTAAGCGTTAGGATTTTCACCAATACTGGTTTATATTGTAGGGTGGAAGTTTAGGTTCAACATAGTTAATCGGGTTTTGTTAAAGCAAAACTTGAATGTGATTTTTCGTAATAAAAAAATCCGGCATAAGAATCATAGCCGGAACTCTATATATTTTGGAAACAAAAAAACAACTTTTAGATAGTATCAAAAAGGTTTGCATTTGCCGAAACATCAAGGCGGGAACCATTATGGCCGCTATCAGGGAAGGTTCGTTGAGCTTTGAGGCCCTGAGAAGAAAAATCGGCGTGGGAACGGGCAATTGCAAAGCCAAGCGCTGCCGACCCAAGATCGAGGAAAGAATCAAGGATTACAAAGACAACGCAAAAGCGGCTGTTGAATCTGAGGTCTCCAGCACTCAACCCTGACCTGCTTGTTCGCTCACCAACGCTATTTACCCTTTGTCTTTACCCTTTCAGGGCATGAAGGTTAATGAAGAGGATATCACGCATGCCCCGCATGGGGTATCACGGGTGCCTGGTGGTGGGTTATTGCAGATTTTCTATCGCTTCTTTTATACGATGGGTGCCAGCCTCTATTTTTTCCAGTGACATGGCAAAAGCCAAACGTGCGTGTGCATCGGCCCCAAAAGCAATTCCTGGGACGATGGCGACCTTCTTTGTCGATAACAAATAATCCGAAAGGTCGAGCGACCCTTTCAGGACTTTGCCATTCGTATCCTTCTTGCCGTATATGCCGGAAAAATCCGGAAATGAATAAAATGAACCTGTCGGTTTTCTACAGGAGACCCCAGGAATCTGTGTCAATCGTTCCACAATAATATTCCGGCGTTTTTCAAATTCGCGGACCATTGCGCGGACTTCATCCAAGGAGCCAGCCAGGGCTTCTATGCTGGCCGCTTGCGATGTGGCACAGGGATTGGATGTGCTTTGTCCCTGCAATTTACTGACTTGTTTAACAATCTCGGGATCTCCGGCGGCTATGTAGCCGATCCTCCAGCCCGTCATCGCATAGCTTTTAGAAACCCCATTGATCACCACACACTGCTTTTGCACTTCTTTGCTTATGGATGCAATGCTGGTGTGATGGAATCCATCAAACACAATCTGCTCATAAATTTCATCAGATATAATCAATAGGCCATGTCGCAAAGCACATTCGGCCAGCTTTTCCAATTCGTCTTTGTCGTAAGCAGAGCCTGTCGGATTGGAAGGTGAGTTGATCACAATCGCCCTCGTATTAGGCGTGACGGCTTTATCAATTTGTTCTGCAGTGATTTTGAAATCACTTGCTGCATCGGTGTTTACGATGACAGGTTTAGCTCCCGACAAGGTTACCATTTCAGGAAAAGACACCCAGTAAGGAGCCGGGACAATGACTTCATCTCCTGCCTGCCAAAGCACCTGGGCTAAATTATAAAAAGAATGTTTAGCGCCGCACGAAGCGAGTATCTGATTTTTTTCATAAACCAATCCGTTATCCCGTGCCAGTTTGGTAATGATGGCTTCTTTTAGAAGATCAGTACCGCCCACAGGGGTGTAACGGGTTTCGTTATTTTCTATCGCCCTGATGCCAGCCTGCTTGATGCGTTCCGGGGTATTAAAATCGGGCTCACCGGCTCCGAAACCGATGACATCCTCGCCTCGGGTCTCCATTTCCCGGGCCTTGGCATCAATAGCCAGTGTCATCGAGGGGCTGATATTTGAAATGCGTTCAGAAAATTTCATTGGTTTATTTTTTCCAACTCCTTGATCACCCCGCGCGGCACAAGCTGAGAGACATCCCCTCCGTGCCTTGCGATTTCCTTGACCAGGTTGGAACTTAAAAAAGAGAATTCCTGACTGGGAATCATAAATAAAGTTTCAAGAGACTCATCGAGTTTCCGGTTCATCAGGCCCATTTGCAGTTCAAATTCAAAATCACTGATGGCCCTGAGTCCTTTTATCACCACGGAAGCCTTTTTAGACTGCGCCAGCGAGGTTAATAGATTATCAAAAGGAATGACTTCTATTTTGTTGAGATTTTTTGTCGCACTTTTGATAAAGCGCACCCGGTCTTCCAGAGAAAATAAAGGATGTTTGTTCGGGTTTAACGCGACCGCAACGATGAGCCGATCAAATAATTTCATGGCCCGGCGCATGATATCAATGTGGCCAAAAGTTACCGGATCGAAAGTTCCCGGATAAAGAGCGATACGATTTTTTTTCATAAGAAAGCCTTGCGGAAAAAGCAGGATTATAGCCTCAAAATAAAAATTGGCAAATTTTTTAAAGGATGGTTTTTTTGTTAGCCCGCTTTAGAAATGAAAATTGAGTGTTCTGGCTTTTCTCAAATACCAAGGGGAAATAGCAGCACTCCTTTTTGAATGCGATATATAGGCAAAATACAACCCTTTTCAAATTTTTCTTAAATTTAAATTTTTTTTGTAATGCAGACAGCTAAAAAGTTGTTATATGGAAAATAACTGTAAACTGTTAAGGCGAAAAAAACCTTAAAAACCCTTTTAAATATAATGGGTTAACTAATATTAAGTTTTTGCAAGTTTTGTTTAAATTTACGTGAAATTTTCTTTTTCAGGGACCATATTTATAAGAAGAATTAAATTATTTTTATCTCTCATATTTTATCTTTTTTATTTCTCATATTTTCTTGACATCATGCTTAAAATCCCTTATAAACTGGGCTCATCTAGAAAAAGGAACGTAAAAATTGGTTCGAAATACTGGTCAGAAAATGAGAATTGAAAGGACGAATTTCTCCTTAATTTCCATGCTGTTTTCGGGCAGTTTTTTGTAAGGAGCGTTTAATCTTTTTCATTTGCGAAGCCCGTTTCAATGTTGTTTGGCGGGAGTTTTAGCGCGCTGGCTTTTTAAATTTTATATTTGTTTCGTGTTTTTGTTAAGAAGTTTTAATAGTTCGATTTGATTGATAGTTTGTTTTGTTTGAAGTGTTTTTAAGTGTTGTCTGTAGTGAGTGTAGGTAGTTGGGGAATCTTGATGTTCGCGAACTGAGAGGTTCTTCGTATTCATTGTTTCGCATTATAAATTAGGAGATTTTTTTATGAGGCTAAACAGACGGAAATTCTTGCAGGTGAGTGCTGGTGTAGCGACAGCTATGGCATTGACGAGCAAGAGGGTTGGAGCTCAGCTGAAACCCGTAGTAAAAGTCGGGAATCCGCTGGACACTTATCCTGATAGACGGTGGGAAGAAGTCTACCGCGATCAGTATAAGTACGAGCGATCTTTTACGTATTGTTGTTCTCCGAACGACACCCATCAGTGCCGCGTACGTGGATTCGTACGTAATGGCATTTTGATGCGTATCGAGCAGAACTACGATCATCACAAAGTTCGTGACCTGTATGGTAACCAAGCTGACGCTGCGTGGAATCCTCGCATGTGTTTGCGTGGTATGACGTATCCCCGCCGCGCATACGGTCCTTATCGGAACAAGTATCCGATGATCCGTGTTGGTTGGAAGCAGTGGGCAGATGACGGTTTCCCTTATCTGGATAAAGAGAACCGTGAAAAGTATAAGATGACAAGCCGGGGCACGGACGAATTCGTCCGCATGACCTGGGATCAAACCTTCACGTATCTGGCGAAGGGGCACATTGCGGTTGCTAAGGCTTATAGTGGCGTCCGCGGTGCACAACGCCTGAAAAACGAAGGTTACCAACCTGAGATGATCGAAGCAATGGGTGGATCCGGTCCGCGTACTTTTAAGTATCGCGGTGGTATGGGTCTTCTCGGCGTTGTTGGTAAATACGGCGTCTACCGCATTGCTAACATGATGGCTCTGTTGGACTCAATCATTCGCGGTCGTGGCCCTGGTAAAGTACTGGGCGGCCGGGCATGGTCCAACTACACCTGGCATGGTGATCAGGCTCCGGGACATTCCTGGACGCATGGTATGCAGACCTCTGATATCGACTTCGCGGATCATCGTTATGCGAAGATGACGATTCAGTGGGGCAAAAACCTGATCGAGAACAAAATGCCAGAAGCGCATTGGTACACAGAAATCATGGAGCGCGGTGGTACGCTGGTTGCAATTGCTCCTGAGTACAATCCGCCTGCAACGAAAGCGGATTACTGGATACCGGTTCGTGCTGGTCTGTCTGACATCGCGTTGTTTTTGGGGTGTGCCAAAATCATCATGGATGAAGGTCTTGTAGACATTGATTACGTGAAGGACTATACAGATATGCCTCTGTTGGTTCGAACGGATACGCTGGTCCGCTTGCATCCGGATGATTTCATTCCGGGTTACAAGGCTCAAACCCTGCCGAAAGACGGCTTCACCACGAAGTGGATGAAGAACTTCAACCGTGACAAAATGCCTGACTATACCGTATGGGATACCAATACGGATAAGCCGGTTGCTATCACGCGCGAAGATATCGGTGCTAAGATGAGAAAGAAAAATATCGATCCTGCATTGGACGGTGTTTTTGATATTAAACTCGTGAATGGCAAAACCATTACGGTAATGCCTCTTTACGAGATGTATAAAGTTCACCTTAAGGATTACGACATTGATACGGTCAACCAGATCTGTCACGCTCCGAAGGACTTGATCATCCGCGTTGCTCGCGACATGGCTACCATCAAGCCTGTTGAGATCCATTATGGTGAAGGTATAAACCATTACTTCCACGGAACGATGCATAACCGTGCGTCTTATGTTCCTCTGATGCTGACGGGTAATGTTGGTCCTAAGGGTTCCGGTTCCCATACATGGGCAGGAAACTACAAGGCTGGCAACTACCAGGGTTCGCATTGG
>JAPKCW010000208.1:0-3281 GCA_028822815.1 Nitrospinaceae bacterium
TTTCTCTTGCTTCGGTTTTTTTTCAATCTCTTTTATCTTAATTGTTTTGCGGTCCACGACCTCAGGTTTAGGTTTCTGGATTCGTTTGCGTTTGGGTCGGAGGGCCTTTTTCTTTGACAATTTTTTTCTAACCGAACCTCGTTTTAATTCGGCGAGCCTTTTATTTTTGGCTTTGTTCAGGGCGGCCAGAACATCCCGACGGGAGTTTTTAGAATCCCGTTTTTGACCTTTCTGCATTCTTTTCATGCTATCCCGGGTTTCTTTTATCCCAGCCTTAAGGTTCTGGGCGATAATTTTGGAATCTTGTTTGTAGTCCTGTTGGCTTATCTCGAAAGTGTTACTGGCTTCGAGCATCGCCGCATTTGATTTGGCCTGAGAATCAGCCATGGTTACGACCTTTTCCTGTTGAAAAACATTGCAGGCTGAACGGCTCGATTGCAGTACTGTATCCGAGTCCACTTTGGCAGAGTCCATTTCTGCCCGTGCCTCTACCAGAGAATCTTTAAGCGCTGCAGTTTCCTGTTTCCAGATTTCCTATTGGTCATCAAGGACCTGTTTTATCTCTTTTGTCATTGCTTAGGTTTCTACGCGCATCTTTTCCAGTTCCCTCTGCATTTCTTCTTTGCCTTCGAGAAAATCATTTTTGGACTTTTCCAGGATCCCCAGAAGTTCTTTCTGAATGGCTATGGTTTCCAGTTGCAGCCCCTTCAGTTCGGCCCTCAATTTCAGGGCTTCTTCTTTCATCTCTCGCTTTATTTCTTCCATGATGCGTTGCATCTCCAGGCGAATTTGCTCCATTTATTCACGTAGGATTTCCTGCTCTACCAAAGAATCGTCAAGGAGGCTTTTGTCAAATTTTTCGGGCTTGAAATCCTGGGCCTGGACAGGGGTAAAGAGAAGAAAACCTTGCAAAAGCAGGATTCCGATGAAAAAGGTTCCAACTGCCACGCAGGGGACAGTCGAACGACCAGAGAGTCTTTTTAAAGCGGTGCTGTGCATTGCACCAGTGTAAAATATTGAATTATTAAGAGGTATCCTTAATTATAACAACTTATCGGTAAAATGGGCACGAATTTGACCCTGGCTCGCAGATTTCATGCAAAAATAACTAAAAAAATAAAATTATTGCAGCAATTTATGCGGGAGGTATCATAAGGAGAACAGCAGGGCATTTTATAAATTTGAAGGAAAAGATGAGCGATGAAGATCAGACTATCAGAACATGTGGGAACTCACTGTGCGTCCATCGATGATGGGCAGAAGGTGTATCATATGTTTGCTGCGGAATTTAAGAAAGGCAACCCGGTGGAATTGGATTTTCAGGAGGTGGAGTCAATATTGACGCCGTTTCTTCACAATTGCATCGGCAAGTTGCTGGATGAGTACCAAAAGGAAACTGTCATGGAGCGATTGATTCTGTGCAACCTTTCAGCGGAACATTTAAGGCGGGTGAACTTATATATTGACCGGAAAGATCAAGATCAACTTCAAAACGATTCCAGAAATTCCCTGATGGAATTATTTGAAGAGGATGAATTGGGTGACATCGGTCTTTGAGAAGGAAATTAAGGAATTGAGAGCGCGGAGTGAAAAGTGGTGCCGAAAAATATTTTTGGAAACAAGGGCTTGAGGAGTTGAGAACCAGGAGTAAAAAGTGGGATTGAGAAATATTTTTGAAAGCAAGGAGATTAAGGAACTGAGAGATCGGGTGAAATCCATGCCCGATGACCCGGCGGCACATTTTAATCTGGGCGCGGAGTATGAAAAAGCGGGTAGGACTGAAGAGGCGGTTCGCGAATTTGAAGAAACTTTAAAGAGCAATGCAAATTCTGCAGAAGCGCATTTTAACCTGGCGGTCTTGTATGAAAGCATGAACAAGGGGGACAAAGCCATTTTACATATTCTCAAGGCCGGCAACCTTTTTGGTAGTAAAAATGACCAAGTGAGCAAGGTGGAAGCCAGAGGGTTGTTAAGAAAGTACTACCGAAAATTTGATGTTAAACCGGAAGATTTTTCCCAAAGCGATTTGGATATATAAGTAGGCTATCTTGATGAAGCCCATCTTGCGTTGGGAGAAAAAAGTTTTGCGGCTTATACTCCCAATTGCCGGATGGCCTCATAAATGACTATGCTCACAGTATTGGCGATATTGATAGACCGCACCCGTTCATCGTATTGGGGAATGCGGTACGTCTGCTCCTTATTTGACTGAATGAGGTTCCGAGGCAGCCCCCGGGTTTCACTACCAAAAAACAGATAGGCTCCTGGCTGGAATTTATGCTGGAAAAAATCTTTCCCTCCTTTGGTGGAGAAAAATACCTTTTGAGCGGATTGAGGAATTTTTTGTAAAAACGTTTCAAGGTCGGAATAGGTTTTGACATTTACGTGTTTCCAGTAATCCAGACCCGCGCGTTTAAGCTGGCTGTTGCTGATTTCGAACCCCAGCGGTTCTATCAGATGCAGGGTGCTTTGGGTTGCAAGGCACAACCTCCCAATTGTTCCTGTATTCATGGGAATTTCCGGTTCCACTAAAACGACATTTAACTCATGCGGCATGGGCTTTTTCTGGGTTGGGGGCTGTTCCTGTTAAATCGTAGATTTTATAACAAAAACGGGATGAATCAATAACTCCTTTACATTCCACAAGTTGTGTCTCATCTTTTCCTATTGTTTGCTTCCGCAGTTTTCAAAATGTTTTAGCCGCATTAAAAAATGTGTAAATGAGTGAATCTCCGGCTCTCATCGGGCATCAAAGAAATATGAACATCAATCAGCTTCTTCATGATCTTGAAGCCTTGCAAAAAAGGAGAGGAACATGGATGAAATAGGCGATTATATGATATCTCCCATCCTGAGTATAGATCTAGAATCTTCTGTTCAGGAGGCCGCCCAGTTTATGATGGCACACAACATTGGGTCTGTACTGGTAAAAGAATTTGAAGAGTATGTGGGTATTGTGACTGAAACGGACCTGACCCGCAAGGTGCTTGGAAAAGGATTGAATGCTGAATCCACGCCGGTTTCGGAAATCATGACAAGTCCTATTCTTTCATTGGATTGTTATTTGCCTGTGGAAGAGGCGAACCGTTTTATGCATAAAAACAAGATTCGACACCTTGCGGTTACGGAGGAGGAGAAAATAGTGGGAATCCTTTCGGTGAAAGACCTGGTTTCCTATTTCTCCAGGGATTTTCGTATGCAGGAATAGTTGATTCAAGTATGGAGCAGCACGAGAAATTTTTTAACTGTCCCCATTGCGGCACGATCTTTTCTGTCCTCTT
>JAPKCW010000209.1:0-3280 GCA_028822815.1 Nitrospinaceae bacterium
GATTCCGACAGGAAGACCAAATGTCCCCAAACCCAGCATGGAAATAAAACCCCCAAAAATTTTGCCCGAATTGGTGATGGGGTAAACATCACCATAACCCACCGTTGTCATAGTGGAGACCGCCCACCACATCGCCGCGGGAATACTTGAAAAAGCTTCAGGCTGGGCTTTGTTCTCTATAAAATAAATAACTCCAGAAGCAAAAATGAGCAATCCCATCGTTGCGGCAACAACGATTAATAGCTCTTCCTTGGTATCCCTTAGCACCGTCTTAAAGAGATGCAGGGATTGGGAATATCGCGCCATTTTGAATAAGGCAAAAAGCCGGAATAATCGAAGCACCCGTAAGAAACGCAAATCCATATCAAAAAAGAACGGAAGATAAAAAGGAATCACTACCACCAAATCGATTATTGCGGAGGGCGTGAGCATGTAGCGAATTCGCCCCCTGATCGGACTGCTAAATTCCGGTTTCACCGTGCAAGTCCAGACACGCAGTCCATATTCAATGGAAAACACTGCCATGGAAAACCATTCAAAAACCTTGAAAGGCCCGGCATATAGTTCGGAAACATCCCGCATTGTTTCCAGTGCCACCGCCAGAACATTAAGAATAATCAGGGATATAATGAAAATGTTAAAACTGCGGCTAAGAAAATCGCTTTTAGATTGCGGCTCAAGAATCTCGCTTATCCTTTGCTTCATGGGCTATTCCTTTTTGATGAACCGGGCTCCGGATTATCGCATTACATTGATAATCGTCTTATAAATTTAAACCCAAATGGACAAAATATTGACACGGGCCTTATCCATGTCTCTGAGAGAAAAGCGCGGATCAAACAAATCTCTTTATTTTAAAGGACTTATAAAGGTCTCCCCTACAACTCAAGTTTGGCATGGAACTTGCCGTAAAGGTATATAATTAATGATTTTTCTGCTTCTATCACAGGAGGGTACACGACCATGGAAAAGGTTAAAATTGCTTATCCCATCACTGACAACGCATCCAGCATGCCTACTTCTAAGGACTCATTTGTATTTAAGAGCATTGTCGCGTCTTTAGCAGGAGCCTCCATACCCGCAGTAATTTTCTATTTTTTGATGTAACAATCAATAGGTAAGAATCAACCTGGCGATCCAGCGATGGATTACTGCTTCTCCACTTTTATAAACACACTCCTTTTTTCTACCTGCCCAGACGTATTTCTACTGGCAATACCCGAACTCTGCTCATTCCGGTTTTGATTTAATCCTCCCAATTCAATCCACTCCCCGATCCGCCCCCTTACTATCGTATTAAGGCCAACTGTTTCTATTTCCCCATTTGTTATTCTGGATTGTTGCGGTGAAATTTCGAGAATCACCTGGTCGCCTCGAATCTGAGGTAGTACCATGAACCCGCTCCGCACATCCCTGAATCGAATAGATTCAAGTTGAGTGACTTTGTTTCCCGTGCTAAAGCTCCTTGTTTCCTTGAGGGGTATCCGCCGAGTAAAATAAATCGTCGCCGCGTTTCCTTCCAGGGTCGTAACGACCTGCGTATTCATTTCATCCATAAACCTGTTGAAATCATGATCGACAGTCATGCGAGCAGAGTAGAAACACTTATGCGTTTGCTGCCGCTGGCAAACAAGCTCAGAACTCATAAAACGCATTTTTTTCTCTTGTTTGCGTTTCAAGAGCAGTTCATAAGAATGGCGTTTTTTATCATCACGCAAAAAATTATACGCGGCGGTAGAAAGAACGAAACGTTGCGTTTCTTCTTCGGTCGATTCGACCCGATCGGGGTGGTATTTCCTGGCCAATTGCCAATAACGTTTTTTAATCTGCTCTCCACTTGCATAATTTTCCAAACCAAGCAGGTGGTAAAGATTATAGGCTTTTAAAACTAAAGGATATTTCATTCTCTTTATTATATATCTTCAAAACATAAATATTATAAAATTAGCATATGATCGAACTGACCGCAGTCCTGATTATAATACTTCTCTTCGTGTTCCCCCTGCCAGCATTAGCTGTCAGTTTAGGGCTTTTTACCACTTGGAGCCTATACGGAAAATATGAATCCTTCAATAACCAGCCCGCCGAAGGGAAGAAAAACCTGATTCTGAGTATGGTATTGTTCCTGATAAATATTTTTTGCAGTATTATTCTGGGGGTTACCCTGGCACTTGGGGTCTATTATTTCATTTACGATAATTTTTATCTATTAATCTTCAACTTTGTATTTTGTTCTGCTATTTCACTAAGATGGTTTGATTTCACATATAATCTCTATCGGCACTTCATTTTCAAACTCAAACCCACAGATACTTCCGCTCAATCCCATTTTGTCGTTTGTCAAGGTTTCAGAGAAAGGGAGCATGGAGGCTTCGGGTTGATCCCAGTCTATACCGATGCAGGAACACTTGAGCTGGAAAACAATAAAATAGTCTTTAAAGGGGTGTTTCGTGAAGAAACCTTTTCTCCCTCCAATATCATCCATGTGGAAAAAAAGAGCTCCGAAAAAATAAAAATCCTCTCAAAACAAAACAAGCTTACAAACGCGGACAGGTTTTTAATAACCCTGAAGGATCAATTTTATCCTTTCAAAAGCCACCCAGACCGTGACAAAATTTTCAAACAGATGATGGGACAATCCCAGACTGCCTAAAATTGCCACTTCCATCTATTGAATGATTCCACAATAGAAGATAAAATGAAGTGTCCATAAATATACTGTTCATTCCTGAGGTTTAGAAATTACCCCCCATGGCCCAACCCACCACTCGAAATTATTACAAGATTCTTGGTATCACCCAGAAAACTAAAAAAGCAGAACTCAAAAAAAAATACCGGGAGTTGGCGAAAAAATACCACCCAGATACCAACTCGGGAAGCAAGGTGGCGGAGGACAAATTCAAAATCATCTCTGAGGCTTATGAAATACTCAGCAATGCGAAAAAAAGAAAGGCGTACGATCGCGAGAGGACTTTCCGGAAAAGATCTCCCCGTCGGCCTAAGAACCAACCCGATTGGAACGCCAGTGGATTTGGAAGAGAGTCGGGTGGCAACCGGCAGGGATATGAAGAGCCTTTCGCTCAGGAACCAGAGTCTATTGATCCAGATATGCCAACCAGCGGATTTGACCTGCAGTTCATGGTCGATGTCCCTCTCCCTACTGTCGCATTGGGTGGGACAATCTCCTACACTTATGAAAAATACGTACGCTGTGAAGAATGTGAAGGAACCGGTACCTGCGGAAGTGACGAGTGTCCAGAGTGTCAGGGCAAACAACTGG
>JAPKCW010000031.1:0-14843 GCA_028822815.1 Nitrospinaceae bacterium
AAATAAATTCTGGGAACTCCAGGATCTTTTCTATAAAAATATTTCCAACGCTGCGAACGAAAAAGAAATTATGGAGTTGGTCAAACTTGCGGGAATCGAAAATATCCGGGCTTTCAAAACCTGCTGGCAAAAAGGAAAATATGCGCAGCGGGTTCAAAATGATATCCGTGAAGGAGTCGAACTGGGAATACAGGGAACCCCGACTTTTATTTTGGGGGCTTACGATCCGGAATCCAGAACCGTTTCCGGGAAAATGTTTTCCGGCGCGGTTTCCGAAGAAAAATTTGTCAAAGTTATAGAACAATTTCTTACCTCTACCCGTAGCGAAGCCAAGTTAAACCGATAGTTTTTTTATCCCACCCTTTGCCATGATCCGGATACTCATTTTTACTCTGGCTGGAATGCTTGTTCACTCATTCGCAGAGTCTGGTCCGTTTTCAACCCCTGGACCCCAATCTGGTCCCAGGATAAAACTTGACACCATGGCAGACAGTGACCCCGTCCATCCGGGAGACCGGTTCAAGCTGTACCTGTCTGTCCAGATTGAAGAAGGCTGGCATATTTATTCTCTGCAACCGTTGGATGGCAATGAATTATTGGCGACTCAAATTATTCTTGAGGATAATGTTTTCGAAAGCGCAGGCGGCTGGCAGGAATCCTCACCCAGCCTGATTCAGGATGATGCACAAGCAAAACTGGTCAAGGCCCATATCCATATCGCAGAGTTTCATAAGAATTTTCACGTCCCTGAAAATTTTGACCCGGGAAGCTATCCCATAAATGGAAAATTGCTATACAGGGCCTGCGACAACAAACTTTGTACCCTCCCCCAGAACCTTCCTTTTGTCAGCCGGATTCATGTCGGTGTGACCAAATAATGCAGTCCATTGCCGGGCTTGTCAAAGATGAGGGTAGTTCCCCTCTCCATTTCTTTTCCAAGCTTGTTGTTTTTAATTTCTCCTCCCAGCCGGACAAAACAAGAATCGTCTTTCCTTATTCAGATACAATAGGATAAACTCGTCTTGGCACGAAATTGAAACCAGATTCTTATTACGGGAATAATGCAAGTCATCACAACACATTTGAATGCAGACTTTGATTGCCTGGCTTCCATGATGGCAGCTAAAAAGCTGTATCCACAGGCTCACTTGGTCCTTCCTGGGTCTACAGAGCGTTTGGTGGATGATTTTCTGAAAGAGGAAAGCCCTCATCTGAAATTCACCCGAATTAAGGACATTCCTTTGGACCAGGTCAGGCTTTTGGTGGTTGTCGATACCCATGCGTCGGAGAGAATCGGAGTTTTTGGTCCCTTGCTGGATAACCCGCAGATAGAAGTTCATATTTATGATCATCACCCGGACCCACAACCTGAACTTAAAGCCGGTCGAAAAATAATAAAAAAAAGACGCGCCCCGACCACCATCCTTCACGAAATTTTGCTCGAAAAAAATATGCCTCTAACATCGGAAGAATGCACCTTGATGGTTCTGGGGATTTACCAGGATACGCACTCACTGGTTTCCGTCTCTACAACTCCAGAGGATCTGACAGCCGCCGGAGACCTGATCAAGAGGGGAGCGGACTTGAGCCGGGCTTCTAGTTATATGCGGCAAAAACTGAATTCGGAACAATTGGATATTTTCAATGGACTGGTCTCCAGCCTGGAAAATGATTTGATTAACGGTGTTGAGGTTTCACTCACTACAGCATCTTCCGATCATTTTGTCAGGGATCTGGCTTATGTGGTCCAAAACGTTATGGATATGGAAAATCTTTCTGCGGTGTTTGCCTTGATTCGGCTGGACAAGAGAATCTATTTAATCGCGCGCAGTAGCATCCCGGAAGTCAATGTCGCGGAGCTGGCCCAGGTTTTCGGGGGAGGCGGTCATGAAAGCGCGGCGTCCGCCACCATCAAGGAACTCACACTTGTACAGGCAAAGGAAAAATTGCTTGGTAATCTGGAAAGCCTTGTTCAACCGTTGAGCCGCATCAGGGATATCATGCATGCTCCCGCCATTGCGGTGGATGTGGATGAACCCATTCAATCCGTCGAAAAAAAACTGACTCTTTATAATTTAAACACGCTCCCGGTTTTATCACGGGAGCAACCGGTGGGCCTGATCACTCGTCAGATTGTGGAAAAGGCCATCCATCATGCCATGGGAAAGGATAGTGCGGAGGATTTGATGATAAGCCGCTTTGCGGTTACGACTCCCGATGCCTATTTCAAATCGGTGATTCCTCTGCTAATTGAAGAAAAACAGAAACTCATTCCCGTTGTCGATCCTGAGAACAGGTTGATCGGTGTAGTGAGCCGGGGCGACCTCCTCCGGGTACTGCACAGTGAGATGGCACCCTCCAAAATGCAGTTTCAGGGAAAAGCCAGAACTCAGAAGAACCTGAAGAGCCTGATCAAGGAAAGGCTGGATAAGGACATTTTCAGGCTTCTTGAACGTATTGCCCAAGTTGGAGAACGTTGTGGCGTATCCGTTTATGCGGTTGGAGGTTTCGTGAGGGATCTGCTTTTGAATATTCCTAATCAGGATATTGATATCGTTGTTGAAGGGGAAGGGATTCCCTTTGCCGTCCGTCTTGCTGAAGAATTTGGCGGCAGGGTGAAGTCGCATGAAAAATTCGGAACATCTGTAGTAATTTTCCCTGATGGCTATCGTATAGATGTGGCCACAGCACGTATGGAATATTACCAGCATCCCGGTGCTTTGCCCACAGTGGAAAAAAGTTCGGTCAGGTCTGATCTTTTCCGACGTGACTTCACCATAAACTGCATGGCAGTTAAGCTGACTGGTGCGAATGCATTTTGCCTGATCGATTTTATTAATGGGGAAAGGGATTTAAAAAATCGAGAAATCCACGTCCTGCATAGTTTGAGTTTTATTGAAGACCCCTGCAGGTTATTCAGGGCCATTCGGTTTGAGCAGAGATTTGGTTTCGAACTAGGCAAGCAGGCCGAAGCGTTTATGCGAACCACCATCAAAAAGCGTTTGGTCGATTCTTTAAGCGGAACGCGTTTGTTCAACGAGATCAAACTGCTCTTAAAAGAGAAACGCCCGATGGATTGCATTCGTAGAATGCAGGCATTTGATCTGTTTCAGTTCGTTTCTCCGGAAATGTTGAAAGGCCGCAAAGACCTTGAGGCTCTGGAAAAGCTGGAATCGGTGTTTTCCTGGGCGGGTATGATCACTCTTCCCCGAGAACCGGAAATCTGGCGCGTTTATCTTCTGGGACTGTTTTATTCCCTGGAGGAAGAAGCATTTTTAAAAGCAACCGATCGCCTCCAACTGCCAACTCGAATGAAATACTCACTGGGACAGGATAGAACCACCTGCCGTGAAAGTTTGAAACGACTGAATTCCAAAAAGGAATGGGGACCCAAAGAGATCTACCACACCTTTGCTAACCTTTCTATTGAAGCGGTTATTTTTTTGATGGCATTGTCTTCCTCGGACCGGCTCAATCAGTATGTGAATATTTATTTTGCCCAGTATCAGGGCAAGTCAGAACCCTCGTTGACAGGGGATGATCTGGTAGAAATGGGTATAGAGCCCGGCCCGGTTTTTCAGTCTGTATTCAACGCGCTTCGGGAGGCGCGAGTGATGGGCAGGGTGAACACCAGAGAAGAAGAAGTGGCTCTGGTTGAAGAACAATTCCTGAAGTTATAAGGGCCGTGCCAAAAGCAACTCCCTCAATCCCCCTCGACAGGGAGAAGCTCAATTCCCCCCTGATAAGGTAGGCGTATTCTCCCCTTACCTTCATGCCCCGCAGGGGTACCAGGGGGTTAAATATTTCCTTCCAGGGAAACAGGCTGACTGATGGGTCAGCTATGCTATAATGCCGTATCCTTAGATTTTTTCTTTTAACTTGTGAAGAGGTGATGGGTCGTGGCAAGTGTTGAATACCTTATTAAGCAGTTTTTGACTCCGGACAAAAAAAATCTCGACTTGAGCAACCAGAATATTGGCGACAAGGGGGCCATCAAGTTGTCCAAGGCCAAGAACCTGAGCAAGTTGAAAAAGCTGATTCTGCCAAACAACAATATCAGCGATGAGGGAATTACTGCGATTGCCAACTCGGAAAACTTCAAACGGCTGACGGACCTTGATATTTACGGTAATGTCATCAGCGATGACGGGGTCAAGGCGATTGCGGAATCTCCCTATATGAGTAACCTGAAAAAACTCAGCCTTTATGGCAACCTGGTTGAAGATGAGGGAGCCATTGCCATTGCCGAATCCCAGACACTTTCAAAACTGAAACATTTATTTATTTCCTCAAACCGAATCCGGCGAGAGGGGATTGAATCGCTTCAAAAAGCAAAATGCCGCACCCGGCTTTGCCACCTTCATGTGGATGACCTGAAGGATTTTTATTATGAAGAGGCCCCGGATGAGGATGATGCAGATTTGATTAATAGTTGGGAAGAACTTAAGGCCCGGGCCGCCAAGAACAGAGATTCAGAGGACTGACCTTCCAAATGCAGAAACGAAAGTGGGTTTTTCTGTTAATTTCCGCGTTCTTTTTTCTGTCGACAAATCGGATAGATGCCCAGTTTAATCTGACGGGGCCGGTGGATTACGAAAAACTCTTTGCCGAAAACCTGTCAAGAGGGGTTTTGAACCTGTCGGGAAAAAAGATAGGAGATGAAGGGCTTAAAATTCTCCTCAAACAGGGTTTTATAAAAAAGCTCAAAAAACTCGATTTGAGATATAACGACATCAGTCCGAAGGGGGCTAAAATCCTGGCCCAGTCCCAGCCCTTACCAAAACTCAAAACATTGATCTTGAAACACAATTTTTTTTCTGATGAAGGCACTGTGGCTTTTGCCAACTCCTCCAGTTTTCCTAATCTGGAAGTTTTGCAGTTAGGGTGGAATGAGGTCCGGGATGCGGGAGCTCTGGCCCTGGCAGATTCAAAAAATTTCCCCAAATTGAAAAAGCTCGATTTGAGGGGAAACTTCCTGGCAGGAAAAACTAAAGAAACCCTCCGGGCTACCCTGGCTCACCTGAAATCCCTGCGCATATTCCAAGACCACTAACCGGCCCCACGCCTAGTGGCTAGACTTTGATGATTCCACTGTCCTCGTCATAAAAGAAGGTGTCGCCGTTTGGTCCGCGGTAGGATATTTCTTTGACTTCCCATATTTGCTTCTTTTTGACATCCGCCTCTGCGGCATGAAACCGTCCGCTTTCTTCCCGTTGCAAAAGAAGAAATTTGTTGTCGTTATTCGAAACAATTTTCCAATGGAAAAAATCACTTTGAACAGTTCCTTTTTCGTAATCGATATTGATGATATTCATTTCTGACAACCTCTATGATCTTAATGTGGGACTAATAATCGATATTGGCAGCTATTTCACGGGCTTTTTCCATCGACCGTTTTTTGCTGGCCACGGTAGTATTTTTCAGGATACGAAGAGCAAGTTCCACAGTGGAATCATGTTCCCTGCTCAATGCAACACCCTGCTTTTCAAAAAATTTATTGAGGTGCGATACTTTTAAATTCAGCGAAGACAGTGCGGGACCTTTAGATGCCTTGTCCGGTTCCTGGACCTCTTCTCCTGCGACATCGTTGATGATACGAATCTCTGGAACAATACCATGCTCAGTGATGTCGATTCCTGAAGGCGTATAATATTTCGAAGTAGTGAGGCGTAGCCCCGAACCACCGCTTAATCTGAAAATGGTTTGGACAGAACCTTTGCCGTAGGAATTTTCACCAATGATCAGGGCCTTTCCCGAATCCCGTAATGCCCCAGCGACAATTTCTGATGCGCTGGCGCTGTACTGATTAACAAGAACCGCAACCGGGACCTGATGTAAGCTGTTTTTATACAGGCCTCGGTATTCATGGTAATTGCCTTGGGCTCTGCCCTGTGTATAAACTACCATCCGCCCCTTGAAAAGAAAATGACTGGCCACCTTTACCGATTGAGTGAGCAGTCCACCCGGATTTTCACGCAAGTCCAGAATGAATCCTTTCACTCCATCTTTTTCAGCCTTCTTCAAACCTGCTTTTAACTGTTTCTCCGTCTGTTTGGAAAAACTACTGATCTTTAAATAACCAATTTTATTGTCGAGTGTTTTGTATTCAACCGTATTGATTAAAATGATTTCCCGGGTGAGGGTGTAGGTTCGTTCTCTTTTTTCGCTGGGCCGCAACAGGGTGAGGGTGACTTTGGTTTCGGGATATCCCCTAAGCAGGTTAGCGAGTTCCTCTATATGTAGAGCAGTGATATTTTTTCCATTCACGCTCATGAAAGAATCCCCGGCAAGAATTCCTGCTCTTTCAGCCGGCGAATTATTCATGGTTTTGACCACATACAGCCGGTTATCTTTCATGGTGATGACCATCCCCAAACCACCATATTTCCCTTCTGTATCACGCATGGACTTTTCAAAGGAATCTTTATCCATGTATTGGGAATAGGCATCAAGCGAATTCATGATTCCTTCAATCGCCGAGGTTTCGAGGCTTTCCTTGGTGATTGCTTTACGGGAGTGGTCGTGAAGAAAATAATAGACTTTCTGAAGTTCGTCCCAGTCGTGGCTTCTGTCGTAAGTCAGTTTATACTGAGTGGTCCTGTTCCTATACCTTAGGGTATTGATGCCCGGATTTTTGCTAAGTGTCAATTCCACCGAGTCAGCGTTTTTTATCATCCCTTCAATAGCGGCGGAAAACAGTTTTTTATGGTCCGGAGGGTAGACATATTTTTCAGAAACCAAATCAATGACTTCTTCAAATGTTTCCAGGTCGTTGTTGAAAAACCCCGCGTTAGCCGTTCCCTGGAAGTTAGCTGGACCCAGGGTATTGACCTGAGGCAGGCATAGGAGAGCCCAAAGCCCTACTACCAGGCACAGCGAATATTTTCGGAAGTTTCGTTTCATTTTAGATTTTTAGAATAGGATCAATATTGTGGATGCAGATAGACTGAAAAACTAGCCATTCTTCTTTAAAATGTCTTCAAAAATTATTGCCAAGTTGTCTGTCATCTCATCAACGCTTCCATTGGTCATGCTCGGTGCCACTTTCAGGATATCGTTAATGATTATCGTTGGTGTTTCATTGGCTTTGAACTGCTTGGCCAATTCCAGGGAACGGTCGGTCTTAGCTTTAATGGAAGCCGACTGCATGCCCTCTGTCATTTCCTTGCTTATCTTGAAATCGCTGGCCAGAAACTTGATGACTTTGGGTTGAAAAATATTGATGTTCAATTTGAAATTGGTGTCAAACAATTCATGGGTAAATTCTTCTTCCACTCCCAGTTCATCGGCGATATAAAAAGCCATTGCCGGGTAAGCCGTTTGGTTGCCCCAGTAAATGGGAAATTTTTTATGATGAAGCTTGTCTTTGAACCTGGTGTGCAGGCGTTTGGAAGCTTCCAGAAACCGATAGCAGTGCCCACAGGAATAGTTGAAAAACTCGACCATCTTGATCGTTTTAACATTTTTGAGCTTGCTTATGTCACCGATTATTTCATATTTGCCGCGGATCTTTTCATCAGCCTGCACCCAACCCGGCAACAGGAAAAAAACAACCAGTAAAACGGCGGAAACCTTTTTCATGAACCACTCCTTGTATTTTTAAAACAGGTACTTATTAGTGTTTGATCCTCGGCCAATATTCCGCGTAATTAAAACGCGGACTGTGGTTTTTTACATGACATTGTTTGCAAGCCTCTGTGGCTTGGCTCCCAAACCCCGCTTGCGGAGCGGATGCGTGGTCCCGACCGGGACCGTGACATATCTCGCATTGAACATTTTTCAGGCCCGGGGTATCCAATTCGCTGATAAAGCCGCCCGGAAGGTCAAAACCGACCACATGGCAAACCAGGCATTCCGGATCAAACGCCTTGTTGATTTTCCTTAAAGTGTTATAAGCCCGACCATGATGCGATCCCGACCAGACGGTGTGTTCTGCCGGATGGCAGGTCTTACACACGATCTCCCCGGCGTAAATGGATTGTTTGCTCCGGTTCCGTCTGCCAGCCAGGGTCTCGAAGAACATGGCTTCGACTTTTTCATTATATTGTTCATATAACTTTACCATTTCAGAGTCAAATTTTACACTTGAATCCAGTTTCACCAGGTTATGTTTAAAAGATTTGTTGCCATCCGGGTCAATCTGCACCCTCAATTCTCCCATTTTTTGTCCCCGGGGGGAGGACTGGACGAAAAGTCTCCCGTCTTTCCGCACCGGTGTCATATCAACGGCATCCGATTCGGTGTCAATATGTCCATTGATTACAATGTCCACCCCCTCCATATTCAGGTAATCCAGTGCTGATTCCCGTTTTGCATGGGTGAGAAGGACGATGAGGTCCGGTTTTTTCGTTTCTCGCATACGGGTTATCAGGTTCAAGGCGGTCTGTTTAGGGTCTTCGATGCTCAGGCCGATATGGCCATGAAACAAGCCAGGGTCTACCACCGCCAGAATGCCCACTTTTAATCCGTTTGCAAATATTTTCACCTGTGACCGGGCGGGTTCAAAATGATCGATCATCAGGTTTCCCGCAATCCATGGAATCTGCGTCCGAGTCTTTAAAAATTCAGAGCCATAAACCAGGTCCCGGTCTCCCAGAGCGACCGCATCATATTCCATTTGTTCCGTTGCGGTAAGAAGCGTTTCGGCTTTTAGTTTTCCTTGACGTGTGGGCTCTTTAAAATGGTCACCGGTATCTACAAGCAGAATGTGAGGGTGTTTCTTGCGAGTATCTTTGAGGTATTGCATTCGCCGCTCAATGCCGCCCTGATCTTCTTCCTTGGAGCATCCGCAAGGTTTCAGTTCTGCCAGTAGGTTGCCGGTGTATACAATGAGAATTTCCCGCGCCCGGGATTCTGCCCTTGAGGTTGCGCCTGGGTCCAACGAAAGACATCCCGCTATAAATATCATAAAAATCAATAGCATTTGTTTCATAGGCATTAAGGTATCGCATTTCGTTATGAAATACTTGGAAAAGCCGTTAATATACAGAGAAAATGGAGTGGTTATTTTATGCCAATGCGTAAATCTGAAATTCATATGCATTCCATCTTTTCCGATGGCGAATTTTCGCCTTCGGAACTGATTGAGCTTGCGGAAAAAAATGAGGTTTCTGTTCTGTCCCTGACCGACCACGATACTTTCGAGGGCATTCCGGAATTTCTTCAGTCTGCGGGGGAAACGGGAATTACCGCTTTCCCCGGCATAGAAATCACCGTAAAATTCCATGATTTTAATATTCATCTGCTGGCCTATTTTAAGGATTATGAATCCCTCAATCCCGAGCTCAAAGATCGGGTGAAAATAATGACCGACACGCGGGAAAAACGTATGTGCCAGTTGATTGAGCGGATCGACGGAGTGATCCCGGACAGGTATCGGGGAACCCTGAAACTTGAGAATGTGAAAAGAGCGGCCGAAGGGGTTCTCGCCCGGCCGCATCTCGCGCGTGAGATGGTGAGGCTCGGCATTGTTTCGAGTACGGGCCAGGCGTTTGAGAGGTACTTGGTTAAATATAATGTCGAGCGGGAAAACCTGGACGCGCAAACTGCCATTACCTTGGTGCGGGAAAGCGGGGGTGTGCCGGTGATGGCTCATCCGGGTGAGCGGTCTTATTCCCTTATCTGTCCCGAAAAGGGAAGGCACCCCGAAAACGCCCCGGTTTTGCTGGAAGAGTTGAAGGAGATGGGGCTTCTGGGCCTCGAATGCCATTACCCTTATCACGAAAGAATGGGCACGGTTCCTTATTTTATTAACCTGGCTGAAAGCTTTGACCTGATCGTAACCGGTAGCCGTGACTTCCACGGGTTCAAATCGCACCAAGCCGTCAACATCTTCGGCACCACCAAAATGGAACCCGATTTTCTTGAACAGTTCCAGGCAATCTGGAACTGAGACACCCGGCCCTGTTTTATTCTTGCTGTTACCTTTTCAGTGGTGATGAGTTTTATTTGATACGAAAACTCACCAGAATCCCGCCCATCACGCCATCCAACTCAAAATTCTTTTTTGGGCTAGCGGGGTGGCCATTGTGGCAGTTGACGCACCCGCGCGTCACCGCAATATCCGGATAAATAGCCTGGAAATATTTTTTCCGACCCACCTTGGTAATCTGGGTGTAAGGCCGAATAGGGTGCACCTCTACGCTTTCCAGTCCGTTCTGCTCAAACTCGTTGGCGGGCCGGTTCAGCGGATTGATGGGATAAAGGCTGATCAAACGGAAGTCCAGCCCCAGTTTTTTAGTCTTAATCACCTCGGCGCTATTCAATAAAAACTGCGCCGGAAGCATGAGGGCCTTTTCATTGTTCCATTTTTCCTTGGACCGCAGAATCCCTTGTTCCTCCAGGCGGTTGACAACATGCTGGGCATACACCGTACGGTCCGAATCCAGAACCGAGTGTACATAGTCCGCCACTACCTCCGGAGCGAGCAGGAATTTTTCATCGACATTTTTTTCAGTCCGCCTACCCAAAGGCAGGTCGATGATGATTCCCCCCATCACGCTCCCCTTTTCAAAATCGGTTTTGGGGCTGTTGGGGTGGTTGTTGTGGCAGTTGGGGCAGGTTTTCGAAACGGCAATATCCGGATAAATCGCCTCAAAATACCAGCGCCCTTCACGCGGAACGATCCAGGTGAAAGGCTTGTTCGGATTCTTTACGACTTCTTCCAGTCCCAGCTTTTCATTTTGCGATCGGGGCGAGTTGTGTTTGTTGATGGGCCAGAGGCTCATCAGCCGGTATTTCATGCCGACCCTACGCGAGTTGGAGATTTTGGAAGACATCGAAAGAAACTGGGCCGGCAAAAGCAGGGTGTTTTCCTGTTTTCAGTTTTCAGAAGCGGCGATAGCGTCTTGCCGGGTTAAATGTTCCACCACCTTCTTGGAGTAAGTGGTCCGCCCGGCTTCGATCACCGCGTGGATGAAGTCTGCCGCCAAGCTGGCGGGGATACCATGCTCCTGGCTTTGAGCCGGGGAGGGAATAAACAGGAAGAATATGAAGATGCGGAACGCGAAAGATTTCATGAGCCGACCTCCCTAAAAAATGCGCTACCGTCAATATAGGGTCCAAATGGGAAAATCTCAATACCGACCAGCGTGATACCCCATTCGGGGCATGAGGGCAAGTGATAAGCACAACTCGCTGGACCCAATGGGCCGTAGTTTTATCTGGCGAGCAAAGAAGGATAAGCTATCGCTATCTGCCTCCCACTAGGCGTGGGGTTGGTTATGCTGGTTTGCCTTTCCAGCGATGGACGTCTCGCATGAATTTGCGGCGATCCATGTCCGCGTCCCATGGGAAAAGGTCCATCAAGGGTTCCAGGGCATAGTTTGATTTGTCTTCGGGGGGGAGTTCTAATCCACCATTGGTGATGCGGTAGATATTATTGAAAGTCCGGTAATTGCCACAGAGGGTCACATAATCCCATGAAGTGGTGTCTTCTACCAGGGCGCATAATTCTGATGAAGAGATGCCTTCGTAGAGGTTGATCTTGCCGATTTCGCCTTTGTGGAGTTGAGGTTTTCCGGGTCGGCCAAAATCTACGGTCCATGCTTGGGGGCCTTCCTGCCCGAACACCTCCAGTTGATAAACGATCTGCCAATGTTGCCAGCCGCCCAGCAACTCGCTGTTTAAAATCCGCTCAAGCAAACAGTTTTCAAGAAAGTTTTCAACCACTTCCATTTCTCTTTTATATTGTGCCTGGTCGGTGGTTTGAGTTTTGATAACGGGAACGTATGCATGCGGTTTGAAGGTTATCTGGTGACTATCGTCTTCTTTGACACGCACAAAATCGGAAGCCTGTTTGTCTATGTGAATTTCTTCCTTTGAGATATGCGCTACATCGCCGGAAAAAAACGGAGCACAGGGAACTTCCGGGCAAAACAAAGCCAAGTCACGCAGGAACTGATCCTGAGTGATTGGAAACGAAACCTGATTCATGAAAGCTAATTCATCCCTATATTTAAAAGCGGCGGAACCGGGCACCACCATTTTGGGCCCGAGTGCCTTCACCACATTCAGGAAAGTACAGTACTCGTCAACGGGCAGGGTGAGCGGTTTGTTGTAGGAAAGGTTTCCTTCTAACAACGGAACAAAGCGGGAATGAAAAAAATCAATCTGACCGTATAATTCTCCTATGCGTTGAATGATATCGGGATTCACCATGGAATCTACCTGATTCCAAATCGTTACTTCACCGTCATTCACTAGGAGTCCATGTTCAGGAAAAGAATCTTCAGCAGTGCTCACTTGGTTGCGAGAAGGGGTTGGGATTATTGTCACATCTTTGACCTGAATTTTCTCGAAATCTGCAACGACTTGAATATTTTTAAATTCCAGTTCATTAAGAATGTCGAGAAGAAGATTGTCCTTGGGTGCGAGGATGATTGTGTTGGGTGTAATGATCCTCTTGTTTTGCACCAGATAAGCCAGGGTACGCACATCGAAATGGTCCTGATGCCGATGGGAAAGATTCAAGACATCAAGCGGGGGCACCTTGTCTTTTTCCAGAATGATGCTGGGACACAGCACGTTGATTTCTTCCCAAAGGTAATCAAACCAAACCGGGTCGGTCAGAATGGTTGTTTCCCTGGATTGTATGAGCAGGCAGGCATGCCCGATCAAGGTGGTCTTGAGCATTTTTTAATTCCTTAGTTTTTTCGGAGAGAGTTGAGATTAACCGAACAGGGCAATTAATTCAAGGGGATCTCTATTTACCACTAGGCGCCGGCGAGACGTCGGTGGCAAAAGTGCAGTATCTTTATACCCCTTCTACCCCATGTGGGGCATGAAAGTTAATGAAGAGGATATAACTGGGGCACGAGGGCTATGGTTAAATATTACGTCTGCTAACAGAGAATTATCTCGGCTCAATCAAGCCCTTGCTATCTGGCCCATACTCACATTTCATCCGCAATATTGAGCAGGTTTGATGCGTGAGGGATCTTTAAATTTTCAAAATTGACCTGCTTTAAAATGGGGTCCGTAGTGTGGAACTGCTTGATATCCTCAATAATAGCATTACCTTCCTTGGCAACTTCTTCGACATCATTAGTCGATCTGATTTTTTTGTCCAGTGCTGTATAACGCTCAAAAAATGTTCCTGCCATTTCAATGGTCTTCTTCGTCAAGTTGAAATCCAATTTACGTTTATAATTCGCATTATAATAATCAACATAATCTGCCCAGATTGTAATTTCCTCAAGGGTATGAGCAAGAGTTAAATAATATTCAATAAAACCTTCCCGTCCCCTTTCTTTCATCGTGGGAACGACCTGATTAGCCAACGCGTTTAGGGGGAGACCCTCCTGGCTTTCGCACACATAGTTAATGGTGTACATGAGGGAGGTGATTTTGGAGTCGACATGAAGTCCAACTATGGCATATTTTCTATAAATTTCCCGTTTCTCAAATAATGCCCATACCCCTCCACGAGCTTTAATCCCGTGGGCTTTATTTTCAATGGGGCTAAACAGGTTGTTGCAGTCTTCTGTGTTGTCGGCCTTTGCAGGGTCCAACAGCAAAGGCGCAATCATAACCATCTGGCTGATCAGGAAAAACTTGAGGAGTTTCATGGGTAAAACCCCAAAATATTATTTTTAATAAAAGTAGTTTTTATTGGATAACAGTATACCATTTTTCAAGTGTAGGTCTGTTAAACTATTAGAGTCTGCATACTTCGATAAAATAGAGAGAACTAAAAATGGTGCCCACTCGCTTGCTCGGAAAGACGGGGGAACGTATCTCCATTCTGGGGTTCGGCACGGCCGCCGCAGGCACACGGCTGAACCTGAAAGAAGCCGTCCGCTTATACGAAGAGGCTCTCAACCTGGGGGTGACCTACTTCGATACTGCCCCGGAGTTCGCCGGCTACGGCAGAGCCCAGGAGCAGTTGGGTTATTTGCTCAGAGAACGGCGCAAGGAAGTATTTTTGGTCACCAAGTGCTATGAGCCACATGGAGATGACGCACTGAAACTCCTGCAACAAAATCTTCGCGAACTGCAGACAGATTATGCCGACCTGGTCTTTGTTCACAGTGTTGGAGCCGACAAAATGGACCCGAAAATCGTTTTCAGTCGGCGTGGCTGTTATGCCGCGCTGATGAAAGCCAAGGCCAACGGCTTAACGAAATATGTGGGGTTTTCCGGGCACAACCGCCAGGGCCGGTTCGTCGATGCACTCAAAAATTTTAAAGTGGATGTGCTTCTCAACGCCGTGAACTTTGTGGATCATTACACCTATAACTTCGAACAGGAGGTCTGGCCCCTGGCGAACAAAAAGCAGGTCGGACTGATCGCCATGAAAGTCTTTGGAGGAGAGAACAAGAAAGAGCGGAGCGGACTGAGCCACAGTATGATGCCGCGCCAATTTCATGATATGGCCTTCCGTTATGCTTTGAGCCAGCCCGGTATTGCGTCCGCCGCCATCGGTATGGCGACACGGGCGGAACTGCACCAGAATATAAAGCGGGCGAAAAACTTTAAAGCCATCACTGCAAGAGAAGCGGCTAAACTACGCGAAATCGGCAAACAGTTCGCCAAAAATTGGGGTCCCCACTTCGGCCCGGTTGTCTGAACTAGCGTGCAAAAAAGATCCCGTTCTCGTCAAGAGAAACTATGTGGAAGATTTTAATTAGAAGTTTCGGATGACAATGAATGTGATAGTGCTATCACAACCATCCACACATTGTTCTATACTTAGATCATTACTGGCATATTCCAGGCTGAGATCAAATTCTTTGGTGGGATAGATCAATCCAATGGTCCAATCCATATAATCCGGCTGGTCTATCGCGGTTTCGTCCATGATCCACTGGTAGGCAATATGTCCTATTGCGGCAAGGTCGCGA
>JAPKCW010000210.1:0-3252 GCA_028822815.1 Nitrospinaceae bacterium
TATTCGGCCATGAAAAAGGAGCTTTTACTGGAGCGGAGTTCCACCGCCAGGGCATTTTGGAAGAAGCCAATGGTGGAGTGGTTTTTCTCGATGAGATTGGTGATGCAGACCCAAAAACCCAGGTACAGTTATTACGCTTTCTCGATACCGGTGTGTTCATGCGGCTCGGTGAAAACCATCCCCGTTACTCCAAAATATTTCTGGTCGCGGCAACCAATAAAGATTTAATAAGGGAAATTCAGGAAGGACGGTTCCGCGAAGACTTATACCATCGGCTCAATGCCTTGAGCTTTCATATTCCGCGTCTGAATGAAAGAGAGGAAGATATCGAAGACCTCGCTACGCATTTTCTCGGCATCCTGTTTAATTCCTATAAAAAAGAGGGGGACGACTCTACCCTGCCCCAATTGGAACCGGCGGCGGTTGAATGTCTCAAGCAACACCAATATCGGGGAAATGTCCGGGAGTTAAAAAACATCTTGCTAAGGGCCATGTTATTTCGCAAAGGAGCCATAATCACTAAAGACGATATCATCTCAGCCTGCCAACCATCCTTTTCAGAAGGAGGGGACAAGACCAATCGGAACTTCATCGAAACTTTGCTGGACCAGTTTGAGGCGGGAGAAGCCAACTTCTGGGCCGATATCCATCAGCCCTTTAAAGCAAACCATTTGACCCGGGACACCGTCCGGTCGCTGATACTAGCGGCGAAAAACCGATATCAAACCAATCTGCCGGGGCTCGCGGTAAAACTAGGTGCCTGTAAAACCCGTTCGCATTTGGAATCAGATGAAAGAAAAAAATTCATCAGCTTTAAAAACTTCCTTTACAAAACGGTAAAGATATCATCCAACTGATATCAGGAATAAACCCTATAGGCGGCAAGAATCGCAGACTTGAGGTTAGATTGCAAATCCACCGACTTTATTTCCACCATGTCATAAAACTTCCCGTCTTTGCCTTTTCTGGAGGGGAAGCCGACAAACAATCCACCGTTTTTGGCCGCCAGAATCCGGAAACCTTTTAGCAAAATCGTTTGTTCAAGTGTGACATCCGCAAACGCCCGCAAGGAAGAATCGGGTTCACCGGAATCAAAAGGGTAAATTTTAACCTCAGTAATGGTCACAAGAAAAAAACCGGATGGATTGACGTCTACACATAATCTGCTAAACTAATAAACTGATTCGCCGTTAACTGAATGATAGATAAACTTGGGGACTGCCGATATTCCTCCCTGTAACCAGCCACTCAAGACATCGTATCAAATTTTCCTCTCATCATTTTAATTGATTTCGAATAACAAACATATAATTCAAAACCTTTTAAGGAGTAGCTCATGTCAACCACCACCGTCTCTGAAAAATTTAAAGTAAAAGATCTGTCTCTGGCAGATTGGGGACGTAAAGAAATTATCCTTGCCCAGAACGAAATGCCCGGCCTCATGGCCCTGCGCAAAAAACATGGAGCTTCCAAACCTTTGAAAGGGGCACGGATTGCCGGCTCGTTGCACATGACCATTCAAACCGCAGTACTCATGGAAACCCTGATCGAACTGGGAGCCGAAGTTCGATGGGCTTCCTGCAATATTTTTTCCACACAGGACCACGCCGCCGCCGCCATGGCCAAAGCGGGCATTCCCACATTTGCCTGGAAGGAAGAAACGGAAGAAGAATATTGGTGGTGTACTGCTCAAACCCTGCTTTTTGACAATGATCAAGGTCCCAACATGATCCTTGATGACGGAGGCGATCTCACCGCTTACATCCACGAAAAGCATCCCGAACTACTGGCTGAGATAAAAGGAGTCACGGAAGAAACCACAACCGGCGTGCACAACCTTTATAAAATGATCGAAAAAGGAACTTTAAAGCTCCCTGCTATGAACGTCAACGATTCGGTCACCAAGTCGAAATTCGATAATCTTTATGGTTGTCGGGAATCGCTTGCCGATGGCATCAAACGGGCGACCGATATTATGATAGCCGGAAAAGTAGTGGTCGTTGCCGGGTTTGGCGATGTCGGTAAAGGTTGCGCCGACGCCATGAAAGGCTTGGGTGCCAGGGTGATCATTACCGAAATCGACCCCATCTGTGCCTTGCAGGCGGCAATGGAAGGTTATGAAGTCACCACCATGGAAGAAGCTGTTAAGGAAGGTGATATTTTTGTCACCACAACAGGATGCGCCGATATTATCTGTATCGAGCATATGGGAAAAATGAAAACCGATTCCATTGTTTGCAACATTGGCCACTTCGACATTGAGATTCAAGTAGCGGCTTTAAATAACTTTCCGGGAATTAAAAAAGTTGTTATCAAACCACAGGTGGATAAATACACCTTCCCGGATGGACACAATATCCTTCTACTGGCAGAAGGTAGATTGGTGAATCTGGGTTGCGCGACCGGTCACCCTTCTTTCGTGATGTCCAACTCCTTCACCAATCAGGTGCTGGCACAAATAGAGTTGTACAATAACAAATATGAGGTGGGCGTTTACACCTTGCCGAAGAAACTCGATGAAGAGGTCGCACGCCTGCATCTGGATAAACTGGGAGTGAAACTGACAACACTCACCGAAAAGCAGGCTGCATATTTAAGTATCCCCGTGGAAGGTCCCTACAAGCCTGAGCACTACCGATATTAAGTTTTTCACGCAAAATAAAACCGGCTCCCCCTGGTGGGGAAGCCGGTTTTTTTATGCGAAAACTTAAATTAAATTTTTTTGCAAGAATTCTTTCATCATAGGAAGAATGCGTTCATGCGCATCTTCCACCACATAATGCCCGGCGTCTTCCATCCGGTGCACTTGTGCCTGAGGAAAAATCTCCTGCCAACGTTTCAGGAAATGATCGTTAAAAACAAAATCATGTGCTCCCCAAATAATTTGAACGGGATGCTCTCGAAATAGTTTCAGGTTCTCTTCTATATGCTGGATCACAGAATAGCTGGGTGAATCGGGACTCATGGGAATATCCTGCACAAAACGCAAAGTGGCCACCCGGTTGGAAAAGTTATCGTAAGGTTCCAGATAACCGGCTCGGACTTGTGGCGTCATTCTTTCCT
Organism: Nitrospinaceae bacterium; assembly: GCA_028822815.1. Lineage (GTDB taxonomy): Bacteria > Nitrospinota > Nitrospinia > Nitrospinales > VA-1 > LS-NOB. Next base: position 3,064 of record JAPKCW010000210.1, read on the forward strand.
GTTTGATGCAAGCCCAGCGAATGGCGCCACGTGCAAACACGTTGAAACCGCGAATAGCAACAGTTCCAAATCCGGGTATCCGGCACAAGCGCAGGCTCAACGGGATATTACGGGATAAAAACGCGGCGGTATTGAAAATCACCAACCTCTTGATTCGCTCAGGATGCCGAACCGCGAAACCCATGCCAA
>JAPKCW010000032.1:0-14756 GCA_028822815.1 Nitrospinaceae bacterium
GGTTCTGACCAATCGGTTTTGCACGGCACCTACTTTGCCTCGCCCCTGGGTCACCGATGCAAGAGAAGCGTCCATCTGGTCCAGGGTTGTCAAAGCCGCTCCCGCCGTGGTCACAGACAAATCGGAAATTCCCAGGCTGGAGGCCGTTACGGCCGCCAAATTCACCTGCTCATTCAGGTTAATCCGGCTGTCGGCGTTACTGTTGATACCGACCTGAATAAGAATGTGATTGGCGGAGTCAACGGTTGAGGCCAAAGAACCGTCCACCAGTGCCTGGCCGTTGAACTCGGTGGTACCGGCGATACGGTCGATTTCCAACCGAAGTGCGTCAAATTCCAACTGGATGGTTTGGCGTTCTGTCGACCCAACGGTTCCCGTTGCGGCCTGAGAAGCCAGTTCTCGGAGACGAATTAGAATTCCTGATTGTTCGTTGAGGGCTCCCTCAGTAACGTTGATGAGAGAGATACCGTCATTGGCGTTTCTTACCGCTTGGCGCAATGCGCGGATATCGGATCTTAAAGCCTCGGAGATGGCCAGACCCGCAGCATCGTCAGCAGCTCGATTTATGCGAATCCCGGAGGAGATCCTTTCAACCGATGTTGCCAGGCGGTCGTTGTTGATACCCAGAATTCTTTGGGCAGACAAAGATGGGATGTTGTTAAATATTCTGATGGGCATGTTTATTATCCTCCTTGATAATTAGGGATGAAGATGATTCCCGGTTTCAGCATCCTTGCTGAAACTTGAAACTAAACCGTACGATTCCTTTTTTTAAAGTTTTAAGGATTACTAAGTTTTGAGTTTGCAATGCCAGCTCGACCTATCCCCTCCAGGAAAATCGAACTCTAGTTTTACTAACTCAAGGTTTCTATCGGGATTTGAAAAAAATAGCTTTATAGTTTTTTTTCAGGAAGTGCGCGGAAAGGGGAGAAAAAGGGATATTTTTTATAAAATATACAAACCAGTTGTGTTTGTAAGTTTATTTTTTATAAGGGTTTGCTTGTTTTTGGGCGGGCGGGCAAAAAAAATGCGCCCTTTAGTTATCTAAAGGGCGCATAAACCATCCTGAGGGATCTTTTGGAGGAACCAGTTATGCTATTAACCAGATGTTAGATGGTTTGATCCAAAAATTTTCGGTTAAATTCTGCAATGCGCTGAGCCAGTTTCACAAAATCTTCTCCAGGTATCTGCCTGACAACTTCTCCCGTTTCAGAGTCCACCATGCGAATGACCACTTCATGGGTTTTCTGGTCGATTTCATAATCCACCTTGTGACCCGCTGAGGAACCCACGCGATCCGGCACCCCGGTTTCTATGGAATCCGCTTTGCCTTCCTTCGCATCAAGATTCTTTACGGGGTTGGTTTTCAACCCGTTTCGGGTGTTCTCCTTTCGGGCTTGTCCCGCAACATATGCGGGGTTGTTTAACCTGTCCGTAAAGGAGGATATGTCCAATGACATTTGAATCACCTCCTGTTAATTAAACATTTTTAAAAAGTAAAATAACGCATTGGTTTTCAAAACTGTGGTTTTAAAAATTATCCTAAAAGCTGTAATACCGATTGCGGGATCAAGTTCGCCTGGCCTACCATAGCGGTTGCCGCCTGCACCAGAATCTGGTTTCGAGTCAACACGGCCACTTCTTCGGCGATGTCCGCATCCCGAATGGAGGATTCCGCGGCTTGCAGGTTTTCAACTGAAATAGACAGGTTCGAAATAGTCCGAACTAGCCGGTTTTGCACGGCGCCCACTTTACCTCGGGACTGGGTAATGCTTGAAATCGCATTGTTAATGACATCCAAAGCTGTCAAGGCCCCCGCCGCCGTGGTCAAAGACAACTCGGCAATTAACAGGCTGGAGGCATTTACGGCCGTCAAATTCACCTGGGTATTCAGGTTAATTCGGCTGTCAACGCCGCTGTCAAGTCCGACTTGAATGAGGATCTGGCTACCAGAACTTGCTGTTGAAGCCAAAGAACCATCGACCAGTTTTTGTCCGTTAAACGCGGTGGTGTTGGCGATACGATCGATTTCAAATCGCAGGGCGTCAAATTCCAACTGGATGGTTTGGCGTTCTGTCGACCCTACCGTTCCAGTGGATGCCTGAGAAGAAAGTTCTCTTAGCCGGATAAGGATGCTGGACTGCTCGTTGAGTGCACCTTCTGTAACGTTGATGAGTGAAATTCCGTCATTTGCGTTTCGAGTGGCCTGCCGAAGGGCACGAATATCGGATCGCAAGGCTTCGGAAATTGCCAGGCCCGCGGCATCATCGGCAGCTCTGTTGATCCGGAGACCGGATGAAATTCGTTCTACTGATACTGCAAGGCGGTCATTGTTGAGACCCAAAATTCGTTGGGCATTGAGCGAGGGGATATTGTTAAAGATTCGAACTGGCATTGTAATCCTCCATGATTAAATGAACGGGTTATTGTTTTGGTCTCCGTACCAAAACAAGCCTCCAAGCTATTAACCCTTTAGTGAAGAATTCATTTCTCCACTTTTAAACTTTAGTAACCTCCTGATACAAGTTAACGATTTACTTCTAATTCAGGATACAAACATGCTCAATGAGGCCTATCGGAAAAGGAGTAGGTATCTTTAGAAAAAAAATTCGGGCAGGGGAGAAGGGGAGGGGGTTTTGAACGGGTTTAAATTAAGGGACAATCGGGCTTGAATTGTCTAAACCATTAAAATTAAACGGTTTTTTTCTTATGATAACTCGTGCCCGGTCCCGGTTTAGATCAGAAAAATTATTACAGAATATCCAACAAATCCTGACCTGCCAAGTTGGTTTGCCCAACCATGCTTATCGAAGTCATGGCGATAATCTGGTTTCGGGTCAGCAGGGCTAATTCTTCTGCGATGTCTGCATCGCGGAGGGTAGATTCCGCAGCAGTCAGGTTTTGGATGGAAACTGTGAGTGTGCCGAGCGATTTCACAAAACGGTTTTGCACGGCACCGGCTCCCCCTCGGGTAAAATTCAAAGTCTCCAAAGCGGTGGCAATATCATCCAAAGCCGATTGGGAATCTTTGCAGGTAGAAACCGACAAATTGTTTATTCCTAATTGAGTGGAGTTGCTGGCAGATATATTCAGTTCAGTATTAAGGTTGATCCGGCTTGCACTTCGGCTATCGGTTCCAATCTGGATAAAAGTCTGTTCAGAAGCTTGGACCGATTGAGCTAAAGAACCATCCAGCAGGGTTCTGCCGTTGAATTCAGTGGTTGCGGCGATTCGGTCAATTTCAGCCGCCAGGGAGGCGATCTCCAAATCTAGAGTCTGGCGTTCAGACGCCCCGAGAGTTTCCGAAGCTCCCTGCGTGGCCAATTCTTTAAGGCGGATGACCGCGCCGGATTGTTCATTGAGCGCACCCTCCACAACATTGATGAGAGAAATGCCGTCATTGAGGTTCCGGACTCCCTGCCTCAATACGCGGATATCGGACCGAAGGGCCTCGGAAATGGCGAGCCCCGCCACATCGTCCGCAGCTCTGTTGACCCGAATTCCGGATGATACCCTTTCTATGGATTGCCCAACACGCCGGGTGTTGATATCTAAAAATTTCTGAGCGGTATTTGATAAGGTGTTATTGAAAATGCTGTTGGTAGCCATGTTGTTTTCCTTCCTTGAGGTTTTTATCGCACATTTCGTTGTGCGGAAATATTAAAGAGGTCGCCCTCTTTAATATTCTCTTTTGTTCTTTTTTATTAAATTGCTTGCCGCCCGCAGGAATTCCCTGGCTTGCTCATAGGAACCGGGAGCGGAGTTTGCCGCGCGGTGATTCTCAATGGCGGTAGCCAGATTTTTTTGAATTTCCTGTAGATGGGTTTTCAAGGCTCCGGATCTTTGCTTCAAGCGGTTTATGATTGCCAAAGCGTTTTCCAGAACCATTAACCCTTTTAATCCCTTTCGAGGAGAACAAGGTGATAAAGCCCCCAAGCCCAGAGTTTTTGAGGTAATGGGAGGGATGTTCAGGCTGGTATTGAGATTGATCCGGTTTTCAGGCGAACCATTTGCTCCCACAACCAGATAGGAATGCGTTTCGGTTTTCGCCGAAGCGGATAACGCACCATCAAGAAGTTTCTGCCCTTTATGGTTAAAGGTTTCTGCCACTTGGTCCAACTCCCTCAATTTCAGGGAGATTTTGACATCCAACAGGACCTTTTCTTCCGGATTAGATGAGGAGGATACCCATTGCTTGAGCTGGGACAGGATAGCTTCCATCTCACTGCAAGCATTGCCCACTACAGAGACCAGCTCCATTCCCAACAAAACATTGTGAATGGCCTGATTCAGGTTTTTAAGGTTGGTTTCCGGATTGGTGAATTTTAAAAACTCCAATCCAGAAATTTCCAAGCCGGGCTCGATATCCCCAACTTTGTACGCAGTACCGGCAATTGTTTTCTGATCCATGACAGGCTCCTGACGTTAGATGGATAAAATCGGTGAAAAAATCGATTAAGCCAGTAACAGCAGAATTGACTGTGGAATCAGGTTTGCCTGACCGACCATTGCCGTTGCAGATTGCACGAGAATCTGGTTTCGGGTCAGGTCCGCGATTTCCTTGGCGATATCCGCATCCCGGATAGAGGATTCTGCGGCTTGCAGGTTTTCAATTGAAACAGACAGGTTTCCTACAGATCGAGTCAACCTGTTTTGCACCGCACCCACTTGACCACGGGCCTGAGTAACCTTGGAGATAGCGGTATTGATTGTATCCAGAGTGGTCAAGGCTTCAGCCGCCCCAGTGACGGAAATGGTATCGATTCCCAGACTCGAAGAAGTAACCGCAGTAAGGTTGATTTGCTCATTCAGGTTAATTCGGCTGTTGACGCCACTGTCAATGCCTACCTGGATAAGAACCTGGTTTGCACTCGATACAGTAGAAGCCAGAGAACCGTCTACCAGTCCCTGTCCATTAAACTGTGTGGTTGCCGAAATACGGTCGATTTCATTACGTAGAGCGTTAAACTCTAGTTGGATGGTTGCACGTTCTGTGGAACCTACAGTACCGGTTGCGGCCTGAGAGGCCAGTTCCCGGAGCCGGATCAGGATGCTCGATTGCTCATTGAGCGCACCTTCAGCCACGTTGATGAGGGCGATACCGTCGTTTGAGTTTCGAACGGCCTGCCGAAGGGCACGAATATCAGAACGCAAGGCTTCTGAAATACCCAGTCCAGCCGCGTCATCGGAAGCTCTATTGACCCGGATACCAGATGAAATACGCTCTACTGATAATGCAAGGCGGTCGTTATTGATGCCCAAGATTCTCTGGGCGTTAAGCGAAGCTATATTGTTGAAAATACGTACTGGCATATTCCTAATCCTCCACCATGAGTTGGAATTAATTTACCGCTAATATTCGGTTTTAAATGTTTACTACTGCCCCTGAAGAGTCTTTATTTAGGGTGGCTCTCCTCAGCATTCCACCTTTATTTTCAAACCCATAAAGCAAAAACCCCGGGTTTGTCAATGCGCTTTGTTGCTCCACAATCCTTGGGGACAACTCTGCTTAATTCAGTTTATCGGTAGAAAATCTTAGAACTTTAACGAAAATAAAAAAATTAATGATTTTCTTGCCGCCAGTTTTTTTGCGGAATATCAATGTTTAAGGCAGCTGTTTCGGGGTGGGCAATCAGGTAATCAATTGCTGTCTTAAGATTCAGCGGAGAATCGGGAGAGTGAGGAAGGTTATTAAAAAGCTCTTCCATAAGCTGGAAATCCTGGTCCGTATCCACAGTCAGGCGGAAGGTGCGATCTTTTAAATAATCCGGGGCGTTAACGCGTTTGATTCTGAAAGAAGAAGCATGGTCGTGAAACCAGGTGGTGACATGCTCACGATAGATCGAGCCTTGTGCCAGTTCGCCGACCTTTTTCAAGGCTTCAAGGCGAATGATTTCACAGGAGCTTCCCAGAGGAACAGGATCCTGGGGCAGGGTATAGTCGGCCTTGTCCAGCAAATGGGCCTGAATTAAAGAACGCAGAAGCGGTATATCTATAAGGGGGTCGTCGCCGCAGACCCGAACCACCTGTTCGGTTTGGACACTCTCTGCCGCTTTAATGAAGCGATCCAGAACATCTTCTTCCGATCCTTGGAATACAGGAACAGGGAGTCGGCGGGCAAACTCAATCAATGGGGATTCTGATTCATTTTGGGGAATTGCCAGGAGGATGAGGTCAATTTCCGGCACCTGTTTTAAACGAATAATGATATGCTCCAGCATGGGAAGGCCGGCGATCGAGCGCAGGCTTTTACCGGGAAACCGGGTAGATCCCATTCTGGCTTGAATAATAGCGGTGACAGAAACCATTTTTCTACATGTAAGGATAGGGTTCCTTTAAAACCGGTATTGTAACCTTTCGAAGGTGATTTGTAATGTCGAAATCGATTCGTCCCCTCATCCGGCCGCCCCAATTGAAACAAGGAGATATTGTGGGTGTGGTAGCCCCTGCCGGTCCGGTGGACAGGAGCCAGTTGGAAACCGGGTTGGAGGTGATCCGCGGCATGGGGTTTGAACCCTTGTTGGGCAGGCATGTCCATGCCCGTTCCCGTTTTATGGCAGGCCCCGACAAGGATCGAGCCCAGGATCTCATGGATATGTTCCGCGACCCCCAAGTCCGGGCAATTTTTTGCGCCCGGGGTGGGTATGGCACCAATCGCGTTCTTCCTCATCTAAAGCCTGGAACGATCCGGGCTAATGCGAAAGTTGTGGTGGGGTCCAGCGATATTACTCTGCTGCTACATTTTCTGGTGCAAAAATGCGGACTGATCGCATTTCACGGCCCCATGGTCGCCGGAAGTTTTGGTCGAGCTGAAATGAAACAGTCGCAACGGCAATTTAAGGGATTGTTGACAGGCTCTGTCAAAGGCAGGAATTTCCATGCTCCCCGAGCGAAAGTTTTTTCCCAGGGAGTGGCACAGGGAAAACTGACCGGAGGTTGTCTGACCTTGTTATGCCGTTCATTAGGTACTCCGTATGAAATTAATACTCGCAACAGGATTTTATTGATAGAAGATGTCAACGAACCTTTGTACCGGGTTGATGGAATGCTGTGGCAGTTAAAAAATGCGGGTATGTTTAAGGGGGTGCGCGGGATTATTTTCGGGGAAATGGTCAACTGCCGTCCGCAACGCCAGGGAGAGGGGACGATTGCGGATATTTTAACGGATCTTTTTCCGAATCCGGGGTTTCCGATTCTGACTCATTGCCCCATAGGTCATGGCAAAGAAGTCTGGACTCTTCCTTTAGAGACATCAGCCACGCTGGACAGCGAAGCCAAAACCCTGGAACTGAAGCACTGTGGGGTTAGCCGGGCCTGACCGTTACGCCTTTGGCTTGCAGGAAAGCTTTGGTTTCTTGAATGGTGAATTCTTTAAAGTGAAAAATGGAAGCGGCCAGCACCGCAGAGGCTTTTCCTTTTACAATGCCTTCATATAGGTGCTCAAGGGTTCCCGCGCCTCCTGAGGCGATAAGGGGAATGGTGATTGACTCTGAAACCGTTCGGTTGAGTTCTATGTCGTATCCGGCCTTGGTTCCATCGCGGTCCATGCTGGTGAGTAAAATTTCTCCGGCACCATAAGCTTCCATTTTTTGCGCCCATCGTTGAACATGAATTCCGGTCGGATTTCTTCCTCCATGCGTGTAGACCTCCCAGACGGGAGTCGAATCGGATTCCTGCAATAACAGGTCCGGGTGCTCTAAAGCCCATTCAGGATGGATGGATTGGCCCTCGGAAGATTGCACCTGCTTGGCATCAATGGCGACCACGATACATTGGCAGCCAAAACGTTTTGCCGCGCGTTGCACGAAGTCCGGGTCCTTGACGGCGGCGGTGTTGATGGCGACTTTGTCAGCGCCGGCTTTCAGAAGATTACGAATATCATCCAGGGTGCGTACGCCTCCACCAACTGTCAATGGCATGAATACTTTTTCGGCTGTGCGAGCGACCACATCCAGAATAATGTCTCGCTTTTCGTGCGAGGCGGTAATGTCTAAGAAGGTTAGTTCGTCAGCACCCTCGCTTTCATAGGCAGAAGCGATTTCAACCGGGTCGCCGGCATCGCGGAGATTGACAAAGTTGACCCCCTTGACCACGCGGCCATCTTTGACATCCAGACAGGGTATGATGCGTTTAGCTAGCATGGAGAATATCCCGAGCCTCCTTAAAGGAAAGGGCTTTGTCGTAAAGGGCTTTGCCGATGATCACGCCTTCAACGCCATAGGGCTCCAGCTTGGCAAGATTTTTTATATCTTCAAGGCGGCTCACTCCTCCCGATGCGATCACCGGCAATTGAGCGGACTCGGCAAACTCTTTGATGCTTTCCAGATTAGGACCTTGAAGCATGCCGTCACGACTGATATCGGTGAAGATAAACCCGGCAATCCCATATCCTTTTATTTTCCGGGCCAGGTCGGTGGCTTTTTGTTCCGAAACTTCCACCCAGCCTTTCACCGCCACTAAACCGTCTCGGGCATCAATGCCAACAATGATTTTTCCGGGAAAACGTCGGCAGGCTTCTTCTACAAACTCCGGTTCCTTTTGGGCAACGGTACCTAAAATGACCCGGTATGCGCCTGCTTTAACGTACATTTCAATGGTTTCAAGAGTGCGGACTCCTCCTCCGATTTGTATATCCACAGAACTGCCGTAAATAATGTTTTTTACAATTTCAGAGTTGACGGGCAACCCTTGGAACGCGCCATCCAGATCCACAACGTGAATAGTCTGCGCCCCTTCTTCATCCCAATGGTTGGCCATCGAGACAGGATCATTGGAATAAACGGTTTCCTGATCCGCTTTTCCCTGTGAAAGTCGCACACACCTTCCTTCTTTTATATCTACTGCCGGTATTATTCTCATTAATAAGTTTTGATCAAAAAGGTTTCAGGGTAAACAGCGATATTAACAGATTATAAGATATTTCACATCTTCAACCTTGTTTGCCAAGTATGAAATTGCGTTATATAATCCACTGGGCGTGGGGCCAGCGTGCGTTATATTTTTCATCAGCCTTTACCCTTTCAGGGCATGAAGGTTAATGAAAAGGATATCACGCATGCCCCGCAGGGGTACAATCGCTTTCTCTGGCTAGCAAAGATATTCTCGGCTTGATCTGCCCTTGCCCAGTTACCAGCGGAGATTCTCCGTAATTTTTATAAAGGAGTAATTTTGAAAGCCAGCCAAACTGAATTGGAGGGGGTTTTGCTCATCGAATCCAAGGTTCACCTTGATTCGAGGGGACGGTTTTTTGAAAGCTATACCAAGGAAAAATACCACGCCTTAGGAATCCAGGAAGATTTTGTTCAGGATAACCAATCGCTCTCTCAAAAAAATGTTTTAAGAGGGCTCCATTATCGGATAGAACCGGAACAGGCCAAACTGGTCAGGGTAATCCGGGGCGAGGTGTTTGATGTGGTTGTGGACATTAGAAAAAACTCCCCCACTTTTGGAAAATGGCAAGGTTTTATTCTGTCAGACAGCAACCATCTTCAGTTGTACATCCCTGTAGGATTTGCCCATGGGTTTTGCGTGCTCAGTGATGCGGCGGAGTTCTTGTATAAAGTTTCTGAATACTATTCGGCAGAAAAAGAAAAAGGAATTATCTGGAACGATCCGGATATTGGCATTGACTGGCCAATATCCGATCCAATTCTCTCCGAAAAAGATAAAAAAAATCCTGGCTTGAGGAGTCTGTAGCGTTTAAGAGTATTTTAAACTGAAGTTTTTCCTGGGGCAGGGTTAGCTAGCTTTTAAGTATTTGTTGAATTCATTGAAAGCCAGGTTAACAGTATCTTCTATATTGAGTTCCTGGCCATTTTCAATGGATTCGATATTTTTCACCAGAGTTTCATCCAGATTATTTTTAAGTTGTTTTTCACTGGACGAACTCGTCTCGGTATTGTAAACCGATAAAATTTCCGCCGCGATGGTTTTCCCCGGTTTGCTGGCCAGTATTTGGTCATAGTCGAAGCCTTTCTTCTCAGCAAATTCCAATAAGCGGTCAATTTTGCTTGAAATCTGCGTGTAAGCCTCTTCGCCGATGGTGGCCTGAACAGAATTGGCAAAAACCGGTATCAGGCAGTCGGGGATGCCGGGTTGTCTGATATTTTTTTCCATCAAGTTAACAAAAAAACGGCCGACATGTTCCTTGCGCTGGTTTCGGTCCTTCCGTTTCATCCTCCTTTTGATTCTGGCTTTGCTGTCCTTATCTTTATCCTTGGCGGCACTTTCCTCACCGGGTTGGGTCAACTCGTTGAACATGGACAGGGTTCCCGCTTCTACCTGATTGAACAATTCATCCGAACTCAAATCAGAGTTGTCCTTCGCCATTTTTAAAATTTTAAAAATAATATCCTGCCGAAGAGTGTCGCTCATCTTTTTTTGATTTCTCAGTTAAAAGAATTTCTGGAAAAACCCGCATCCCCGGGAATAAATTTAAAAACTCCAACGGGAACATTTTTTCCTACCATTGTAAATGGATGATAGCAAGCCTTTGTAAAAAGACTATCACAGATTCCCTGAAAACCTCAATGGGAACGCTTGAGATTCGCGCGTAATAGTTACAAAATCAATATCTTGCTGGCATATCGGTGGAGCAATTTTTTATCCCTAATGTTTTTCAGTTTTTTTGCCGATAAAAATTATAAGCATTAAAAGAAGGATTTAGAAATTACTCGGTCCACTTAAAATGGCTTTAAATGTGTCTGAAATAGGTTTTCAAAATACTTCCCTGGAACAGAGAAGTACCAAGGCTGCTGTGGCTGCTTTCTTTTCCAGCGAGTTGAGCGTGAGAACCCAGGAAGGCGACTTTGTTAAATTGTCTTTTGATGGGGAGCAATCTCTGTCCGAGTCGCGCACTCAGACGCTAACGCAGGATAATGGAACCGTGCAGGAGTTCAGTTCGGTGGCCCGGGCCGCCGCTTCATATTCTCTGACGATACAGGGAGATTTGAATGAAGAGGAGTTGGCTGCCATCAACAAACTCGCCGCGGAGATTGCCCCTTTGGTTAGGGAGTTTTTTGCGAGCGGGGAATTGAACTTGGAAGACTCTGTCAATGTTTTGGCCAATAATCTCGGTGTAATCCAGCAAGTGGAATTGGCGCTGGAAAGAACGGTGGTGGCAACATTTGAAAGCAGGTCCATTTCGCGATTGCCGGAAGCGGCTGGTGTCATCAACGATATTGGGACCGTGCCCAACCAGGCTTCTGAGTTGGAAACGGATGGAATTCGGGATTTTCCGGCCCTGGTTCAAGCAACCATTGACGCGGTTTTTGAGTCTGAAGCTAAACAGATTCCCGAACACGACACGATTTTAAGGTCCTTGAATGACCTTTTAGATTTTATTCGCAAACAGCTTGGGGAGTTTTTGAATCCCCCGACCGGTCTGGCTGCCTTACCCATAGAACCTGCCGCTGTGCAGGATGGGGCTGTAGACATTGAACTGCCCACTCCCGTGGGTGGGAACGAGCCTCCTCCCCAGCTTGAGCAATAATTCCAATTAGCAACTCTCACTCTTGCCCCGCAGGGGTATCATCGTCTCATTGCCACCGGCTGCTGGCCGGTTAGGGCATGAGTGCGCCGTTGTTGATATCGAGGGTTTGCCCTGTAAGGGAAGTTTGTTCTTCTGAAACCAGATAGGCCACCAGTTGAGCGACCTCTTCGGGTTTAGACATCTTGCCCAAGGGCACTTGTTTCATCGCTTCTTTGTAAGCATCTTCTTTGGAAATTTTCAAAGCTTCGGCAAAACCCTGCAGGCCTTCTTGCGCCATTTCGGTATCGACCCAGCCAGGACACAAGGCGTTAACCAGGATTCCATCGTTACTATATTCTCCTGCCAGGGATCGGGTGAGACCCAGTAACCCGGCTTTGGAGGCGCAATAGGCGGAATAGCCCGGAACTCCTAATCTCGCCAGAATGGATGAAATGATGACAATTTTTTTGAACGGCGCAGGATTTTTTTTAATAAGGGGAAGGCATTCCTGAATGGTCTGGTAGGTTCCGGTCAGGTTGGTATCTATGATCTCCTGCCAGCGATCCTGTTCGCCATACTGGTTTTCGCCTCCGAGTCCGGCGTTGGCGATGAGCCCGTAAAGGGAAGAAACGTTTGCCAGCGCCTGGCGGATTTCCCCGGAGTTTCTGATATCACAAGGTTGGCATTGGTGCTGACCGGGATTTTTCAATAAATTTTTTGTGGATTCCAGGTTTTCCAGATTACGTCCAAGCAGAATAAGGGTGTATCCACGCTCAGCCAGAGTTTGTGCGATACTCCTGCCGATCCCGGAACCGGCTCCAGATATAACAATAGGCATTGTCATTTATATTTCCCGGGTTTTTCCTGAAAAGGGAGAAGGATTCATCAGGATCTTGATATACCCCGACAAGGTTTCGGCTTTCTCCAGCTCATCGGAGCTCTGGTAAACCTGGATCAGGTTATTCATCATTCGAATCAGTGTTTCCCTGTTCGTGGACGGGGACAGAAAATGCTCCTCAAAATGCTGGCCAAACTGTTCAACAATTTGAACGCAGTCTGCGTGGGTCAGCAGGCGGCCCTGATGAAACGGATCAAAATAAATCGGGTCTTTGGGGAGGTCATATTTGACGATATAATGGCCCGGCATGCCAACGCCAACAATCGGCAAGCCCAGTCGCCCAGCAATCAGAATACAGAGAGCAGAAAGGGTGATGGGCAAGCCGGTTTTATGATCCAGAACCTTGTTGAGATAGGTGTTGTCCGGATCCATATAATTTTCCTTGTTCCCTGTGAAATTTTCCTGTTGGAAAAGCAGATGGATTAACGCGAAAACGGTCTGGGAGGGATCCGCATCCGGAGCCAGGTTTTGCTCTAGACGGTATGCCAGCGAATCCAGATTCTCCTGGCAGGTTTGCGGATCAGAGTCGGGGTAGCCGAATTCCATGATCAATAGCATTCCTGCTTCCAGGTCGACATCTTGGCCCAGTCCTTTTTGTGCTAATTGCCGAAACTTCTCCCTCAATTTTTTAGGAAAAATCGCGCTAATCACTTCCTGCGCCTGAATACGGAGAGGAACTTCTTCCCTGCGGACCGCCATTTCGAGGAAGGGTAACGCATCTTCCCCCAATTCGATCAACTGGGTGCGAACCTTTTGCCGGACAAATTCGTCTCGGTCGGTTAGTAGTTGGATCAAATATGAAATTTGGCCCAGGGCCTTTTGATTGCTCATAGTAAAAAAATAAAACCTGGCACGGACATTTCTGCCCGCCCAGGTTGGGAAACCAATGCCGACTATAGGTCGGGTTGTGGTGTGGTGCGCAAATAGGGTTTGATCACTTTGTGCCCTTTGGGGAACTTTGCGGGAATATCTTCCGTCTTGATTGCGGGAATGACCACGCAGTCATCGCCATGTTTCCAATCGACCGGCGTGGCTACCTGGTAATTGGCGGTGAGTTGCAGTGAATCAATGACCCGAAGGATCTCGGCAAAGTTTCTACCCGTTGATGCGGGGTAGGTGATTGTCAGTTTGACCGTTTTGTCCGGTGCAATGATAAAAACCGATCGGACAGTCAGGTTGTTCAGCGCATTCGGATGAATCATGTCATACATTTCAGAGACTTTTTTGTCCGGGTCGGCAATGATGGGAAAATTCACCGTGCAATTTTGGGTTTCGTTAATGTCACTGATCCATCCCTTGTGCGAATCCACAGGGTCTACGCTCAAAGCGAGAACCTTGACGTTGCGTTTATCAAATTCACTTTTCAGATTGGCCACCCGGCCCAATTCTGTAGTACAAACCGGGGTGTAGTCTTTGGGATGGGAAAACAAAACCCCCCAGCCATCGCCCAGGTATTTATGAAACTCAATCGTTCCTTCAGTGGTTTCTGCCGTGAAATCCGGCGCGGTATCTCCTAATCTGATAGCCATAGCTGCTTCCTTCTAAAAAAAGATTATAATTGATATAAGTGTTGTTCCTTTTACTATCCAGACAACCCCAAAACAGGGGCCGTAAAAATATTTTTTTAAAGGGTCGATGGAAACCGGTAAAATTATACCATACCTAAAAGCCGGGGAAAACGACCTCCCAGTTTGAGTGGGATTGTCCTGATTTCCGGGAGCCTATTTTCTTATGTATATAACGGTACCTTTATAAGATGATTTCTGATTCCAGAAGGTGCAAATATTTTTGATGCTGATTTCTAAGAGGTTTTATGGCTAGCTACAATCTGGAGGAGACAAAAATACTCTTGCGGCAGGCCTGGACGTTTTTACTGATGGGGCTCTATGGCATCGGTATTTTTCAGGAACGTTCAGTGGTCCTCCAGACAGTAGCGGCCCAAGCGGCAGAATCCATTTTTTCGGATATGGCCAAGGTGATATTTTTCGCGTTGATTTTTGTATCGTTCCTGATCGATATTGTGGAAATGCGTGAAGATAAAAATAGAGCCTACCAATTTCTATTTTTGTCGTTGGTTGCGGGCGGGTTCTCCGCAACCATCAGTGCGGTGCAATATAATGTGTTGGCCCGGATATTTGGCCACTAGCCGTGGGGGCAACTTGCAATATCGTTATCTTGCCATCAACCGACCGCTCGGCTTGATGGGCTATTACTTATTGGGCCCAGCGTCACGCTGGCGCCGAGTGGCTTGCTAGTCCGGAATAGATTAGGTAGAATGTGCCGGTATTTTCATCCCGATAGATAAGAGGGGGCCGTTAGCTCAACTGGCAGAGCAACTGACTCTTAATCAGTAGGTCCTCGGTTCGATCCCGAGACGGCCCACCATTT
>JAPKCW010000211.1:0-3239 GCA_028822815.1 Nitrospinaceae bacterium
CGGAAGTTTTTACGGAAGATGACGAAATATTAAAAGGGCTCTCCCTGTTGGCTGACCCGGACAATAACGCCCATATCCGCTACAAGACTTTCGAATCCGAAGAAGTCATTATTCATCAGGGGGATATTGAGAACACCATTTTCTGGTTATTAAAAGGCGAAGCCCGCGTCCGCTCCGGTGACAAGGTTCTCACTTATATCAAACCTGTCACCAGTTTTGGCGAGCAAACGGTCGTGGATGCTCAGGGGCGGACCGCCACAGTGGAAGTGCCTGAAGACAAAGACGCTGAAGTGGTGAAAATTGACTGGAATTTTACCGAACAGGGTCACGAAACTGCTGGACCGGTTCATCGAACTGCTCTTAAAAAATACAACCGATAAATTGAAAGCCGGTTACATAGTCTCGGCCAGAATGTGGAAAGGGGCCCGTGAACTTTATTCCTCCTGCAAAAAAAGAGCTGAGGAACTCGAAACTGAAAATAAAAAATTGCGATTGTCGAATACCACGTTAAAGAAAAAACTTGGCTTATAACAATAGAGAACTAGCCCGCATATTGCATGACAGGTTATAAATCACCCCACCCCTCTTTAAGAAAGAGGGGTCCATTGAAACTCCCCCTTCTACGAAGTACCCCATGCGGGCATGGTTGCGGTTTGCCTATTTTCGCAATGGGTGGCACAATCATTTTATGGATCATGAATGGAAAATCTGCTTTGCCAATTTTTTATTCTTTGTAATGTCAGGAACGGGGCTGGCTTTTGCCGGAGTCGATAAAAACCCTCTCGTGGCTGACCCCTTGCCCCCCCTCTTTGAGGATCTCGGCCCTGCCGCTATCGGTTTACCGGCCTCCACGCCCCCACCTAAAACCAAACCGCTGAACCTGACCTCGGAAATTTCTGCAGGCCGGAGGGGCGTTCCCGTTTCGCTGGCAACCCGCAAACAATTGCTCAACGCCATTGAGGTAGGAGACCTGGAACGAGCCAAACGGTTGCTCATCGGGCTTAACATCAATGCGCAGGACAACCGAGGTATCACACCGCTTTACAAAGCTGTGTTCCACAACCGGTTCAGTTTTGTCCGTCTATTGCTGAAACGGGGGGCGGATATCAACCTTCCCGATCATGAAGGCCTGACTCCTCTACATGTGTCAGCACTGGAAGACCTGGATAAACTGATGCCTGTGCTCCTTGACCAGGGTGCCGAACTGGAAGCTAAAGATAGTTATGGCTACACCCCTCTCCATCTGGCTGCCGATCAGGGCAATTCCAAAGTTGGCCGGGTTCTGATTGAAAGAGGGGCAAACGTAAATAATCGTTCAGATTGGGGCAGCACTCCATTGCATTCTTCCATCGCCCAGGGAAATATACAGCTCGTCAAACTTTTACTCAAGAAGGGAGCAGACATCGGCGCCAAAGACAGGCTGGGTCGCTCGGCCCTGCATTGGGCAGCAGAAAAGGGCCATATGAGTACTGCCAAGTTTCTAATTCACAATGGAGCCCCGATACATCACCTTGATCACGTTGGCCAAACTCCGCTTCATGAAGCCGCAAGGTGGGACCAACAGAAGATCGTCAAACTTTTCATTTTTCACGGAGCCAACGTAAATACAAAAGGAGCAGACGGTCGGGGACCACTTCATATTGCTATCGCCAACGGAAATATGGATATTGCCAACCTGCTTAAACGCCATGGCGCCAAATTGTAACCCTGCTCCAGAATTTTTAAATCTGAAAATGAAAAATTTCACGATTTGTTTTCTGCTTTTCACCGTTGTTTCCTGCATCACCTTGTTTGCCATGAAATATATTCTCTGGGCAATGTTCAAATGGGGAGGGGGCGGAGCCATCGGTTTAGCCCTGATGTTTACCTGCATTTATGTCGGGAGCTTTTTTGCGGTCATTAAAAAATGGGGCCGGCATGAACAATATGTCTCTCATACCACTCTGAAATGGATTTGGGCTCTGGGTTTCGTGCAGTTGGCCGTGCTAGGGGCCTTTTATCACTTACTGCCGCAATTTTTTCCCGCTATCATCGCCGACTTCTTCTTCGCCTGAAACCAGAAAAGTTCGACAAAAATCCTGTCCCATTGCGGAAAACGCAGGCCCCAACTTTATCAGGCATTGGGTTCTTTGCTTTCCGCCTCTATAGGAATCAACGCATATTTCGTTCCGCATCCCTGTCTTTGGCTGATCATCACCATATTGTTATAGCGGTTTTTCAAGGTTTTTTCCTCCGTGTAATCTGCCGCATAAGAATCTGTCAAAAGCAAAGCCGCGTTTATGATTCCAAGTGGCGGGATGATGAACCCACCCACTCCCAAAAAAAAGTTTCGGATATTCCTGTCTGTAGAATCGGTGGCTTTCAGTTTTTGCATTCTCGCCTGTGCCACTCCTAATTCCTTTTCCAGTCCGGCGCACTTCGCGCTCTCATCTTCATAGGAGGCGACCATAACATGGCCTGCCGCGCAGCCATATAGCGGCATTGCAAGCATCAACCCAACCAGTAACATGCGCCTATCCTTCCAATAACAACCACAGCATAAAAGAAACATCAGAGCGCATAATAATGAATAACCAATCTCTTCAATACCCATGATACGAGCTCCCTTAAAGTTTTGCCCCACTTTCCACAGTCAGGAAAATGAGAAACCTGCCACATAATTTTCGGGTGACACAAAACAAAGAGCAAAATGAATACCAGAAATGCCAATCGGCATAAATATTTTTAAATCATGGGCTTAAAAGGCGGTTTTCTATGCGGTTTGGAAAATAAAAGAATACTCCTCATCAAAGAAAGCAACATACCTTTCATAAAGAGGCAATCAAAAATTTAACCTTTATTGTTAATGCTTATTCTTTTTTATAAATGTGCGAGGGGTGGACTACCGATGCCAAGGCTTCTTTTGAAAAAAATTTTACAACTCAGCAAAAACCCTGCTAGGAAGGTAGGATCACTTGGGTTTGCATTGGGATTCGAGCTCTTCGAGGTCAAACTCATGGATCTCGAATGAGCGAATATTGATTTCACATTCTTTAGCTTTAAAAAAAACTTCCCCATCGTCATCGACACGAAAAACCATTGGGGCTGCAATATGTTTGCCGATCGCGGAAAAATCTTTGCGCACACCAGAGATTACGGTTACTTTTATATCCAAACTCTTTGTGTCGCGCAATTTATCGGCAAGATTCTGACCACAGGGAAGGTGCCCCCCCTTCTCCATCCAATATACCCCGCAAAAC
>JAPKCW010000212.1:0-3236 GCA_028822815.1 Nitrospinaceae bacterium
TTGGTGATTTGGAATGTCACGGAGTTATGCCAAATGAGGGTTATACCAAACCTAAACTACTACCGAGTTATACCACATCCTCTGGTATAACTTTGGTATAACTCAAAAATGACATAAAAAAATCCAGTTTCAAGAATACTGAAACTGGATTGATACTAGTTTTACTGGTTATAACGACCCATACTAACGGTTTTCCTTGTTAATACTGGTCTAGACTACCCATACACCGTAAAACTATTGGTAATGCTGGTTAAAACTGGTGCCGAAGACTCGAACTTCCACACCCTTTCGGGCACATGAACCTGAATCATGCGCGTCTACCAATTCCGCCACTTCGGCACATCTTTTCAATCTACTGTGAGCCCTAGTTTGAAGGGCGTATTATAACAAATTCCGCTGGAATTAAAATGCCAATTGATTCGGGGTATAAGACATCATTGATTCGCAGTTTCTGTGTGTTCCAGCTCGGCCTCTGCTTCCTCTTCCGCTTTGATCAAAGACTGCACCGACATATGATCTTTAAAAATAAAAAACACTCCTCCGCCAATTAAAACTATAAAGCTTGCCGCCCAGGCAACCATACCAAAACTGACGGCTGTCACCTCAGCTTCTCCCATAATTTCATGCAGGGCAATCAAAACTCCGGCATTGAAAGATCCCAAAAAACCCGGAGTAGGAAGTATGGTTATGAGAACACAAACCATAACGGTTAATAGCAATACGGAATCCAAGGATTTATTTTGCAGATCAAAAGCAAAATAAAAGGGGTAATAGGTTGCGACAAATAATGCCCATAACGCTAAAGATAAAAAAATGATCTGCGCTAAAGCGCCAGGGTCCCTGATTATTTTGCACCCCAGGGCAAACTCCCCGACCATGAATAAAATCTTGTCCTTCCATTTATCCGGAAGAGATTTTACCAGCCAACCTATACAGGATTTAACTTGCTCCTCTTTGTAAGCCAAAAAAAACATAAAACACAGCAAACCCACAACCAGTATTCCGCAAAACTTGCCAAACCCTGCCAACATGGCTTGAACGGATACCCCGGAAAAGGTCAGTTGCGGATCAAACATGTCAACATTGACCACAAAGACCCATACAAACAGGATCAGCAAGCAAACCAAATCAAACAAGCGCTCCACAATTATGGTGGAAAAGGCGCCCGCAAAAGTAATGCCGTGCTTTTTCCCCACCAGATAAGCACGAAGGAATTCCCCTGCGCGTGCAGGAAGGATGTTTCCCATAAAACCGATCATCAGAGGCGCATAAATATCATTAACAGGAATTTGTTTAAACGGGCGCAGTAGAATTTGCCAACGATAAGCACGGACCACAAAGGTCAAAATAATTATTGCAAACGCCGGCAGGACATATACCAACTCCACTTCTTTAAAAGAAGCGATCAATTCATCCAGCGAAATGTTGCGCAAGGTGTAATAAAGTGCTCCCACTGCAATGGCAAGACCAATAAACAACTGACGAGCTTTTTTCAAGTTTTTTTCTCCAGCAGTATCTTCTTGGTTTTTTCAATATCCTGATTAATCTGAGCGACCAGATCGTCAGCGGACTTGAATTCTATTTCACTGCGAATGCGCGCTACAAACTGAACCTCAATTTCACGACTGTAAATCACTTGATTAAAATCGAAAATATGCACCTCGACACTTAACCGGTCACGATGAAAGGTGGGGTTAAACCCGATATTGGCAACTGCGTCATAGGATTTGTTTTCATAAACAACCCGAACCGCATACACCCCCGTACCGGGTATCTGGACCTTGCTGGTATCAATATTGGCGGTTGGGAATCCGATAGCCTGCCCGGTTTTATAGCCGGAAATAACTGGGCCTGTTATGGAATAATCTCTGCCTAGAAACTGGCTCGCTATTTCTATCTGCCCGGCCTCTATAAGTTCCCGCACATGGGAACTGCTCACAGTATGGTTGTTGAGCTTGAAGGGTTCCACCACGTGGACCTGAAACCCAAATTCCTCTCCCATCTTTTTGAGATAAGGAATCGTCCCTTCCCTTCCTCGGCCAAAGGCGTAATCAAAGCCAACTACAATCTCCTTAACTCCTATTTTTTCAGAAAGAATATTTTTGGAAAAATCACGGGGCCGCTGGTCCGCGAATTTTCGGGTGAAATCAGCACAAATGACCAGACTTATTCCGAAGGATTCCATCAATTCCATCTTTTTGTGGAAATGAGTCAGTAAGGGAGGTACTTTCCCCGGTGCAATGATCTTTAATGGATGTGGCTCGAAGGTGAACGCAATGGACGTACCCTCATGTGCCAAAGCCAACTCCGCTGTTTTGCGGAACAGGGTCTGATGGCCTACATGTACTCCGTCAAAATTGCCAATCGCCATCACAGGGTAGGGAATGGGACCGGTTATATTTTTTGTTCCTCTAATAATTCTCATAAAACTGACCTTATACTACCTCAAAGCTCTTATTATTCAAGGTCCGTGGAAAATAATCCGAGGGAACCCTGTATCCAACCGGATGACAATTGCCCCTCTAATCTGCTAGAATGGTTTTTATCGAAACAATATGGAGTGTTTGGATGTTTGATATCGGATTTTTTGAGCTAATGATTTTAATGGGTATCGCCGTTGTGGTGATTGGCCCGCAAAACCTTCCCAAACTCGCAAAAGCCATTGGTAAAGGTTGGGGCGAGTTCCAAAGCACTTTCAGCGGCCTGAAAAAAGAGGTAATGGATGAGGCGGAAGGACTCAAACAAACCGTCAACATCGACGCGCTGGAACAGGATATTAGCGCCGCCACAAAAGTTGATGTGGATGTCAACCTTTCAGCAATCGAACTGGATATTGCCGGCGACCTGAGAAAAAAAGACGACTAGCCCGGCTTAGCCGCCGGTGGCAATGGGCCACCGCTTTGTTTGGCTAGCAATAGGTTGGCTCGGCTCAACGAGTTCTTGCCCAGTTGCCCCTGTGGCTAGTAGCCACTAGATCGCATATTGCATGAGCATTTGCCCGAAATGTTTAATCCCTTCCAATGATCAGTTCCGTAACGTTTCACCCTTTCATTTCCCATTTTTCTCCCGCCTTTTTTGTTGCCGGATTAGCCCTGCTTTTTTTGGCCCACAAAAAAAATGATGAAAAATTAAAAGCCGCAGGAGCTTTTAATTTAAGTTTGGGTCTTTTAGCCTCTGTGGTGGCCGATTTCTCCGGGATGGTCTCCGTTGACATTAACCTGCTTACCGTTGTGGCT
>JAPKCW010000213.1:0-3225 GCA_028822815.1 Nitrospinaceae bacterium
GAAAGTGCCGGCCAAGAAAACCGCGAAACCGGCAAAAAAGTCCGCCAAGAAGAAGGTAGCTAAAAAGAAAGTGCCGGCCAAGAAAACCGCGAAACCGGCAAAAAAGTCCGCCAAGAAGAAGACCATAAAGAAAAAGACTGTGGTAAAAAAAGCTTCCCCGAAGAAGAAAGCCAAGTCTAAAAAATCCAATCTCAAACCGGGGAAGTTGCGCCTGATTAAACAGGAGCATCCTCATCTGGATCCCGCGATTCATAAAATCCGCATGCGGCTTGTTGCCAACCGCACCGAGTTATTGAAATTGATTCGGTCTTCGCAGTCTGTGGAACGGGATGCAGGAGATCTGACTTTCAGCAACGAAATTGACCTTGCCTCAAGTCTTGAGGGGAGGGAAATGACTTTTCAATTGACGAGCAGGGACCGCAAAGAGCTTAAGTTAATTGAGGACACGCTGTTCAGAATAACCAACGGTACTTACGGGGAATGTGAGTCCTGCGGAAAGAAGATTAGCTTGAAGCGCTTACAAATTATGCCGTTGACATCCTTATGCATTGAATGCCAGGAAGCGACCGAAGGTGTTTAGCCTCGCCAGACCCTTACCTTCCATGGCATTTTTTGTATTTTTTACCACTCCCACACGGGCATGGTTCGTTCCGGCCCACTTTTTCTTCCTCGCGCCGAACCGTTACCGGTTTTGCTGAAACTTCCGAATCGCCCCGGTGTTCCACAACCTGTGGGGGTTTACTGCCCCGTTCATCCGGCATTTCAATTTCTTGATTAATCTGAATCTTGAACAAATATTCCGTAGTTTCTTCTTTGATGCGGGCCATCATGGCACCGAATAAGTCAAACCCTTCTTTCTTATATTCCGTCAGAGGGTTTTTCTGGGCATAACCCCGCAAACCAATACCTTCCTTTAGATGATCCATTCCTAACAGGTGATCTTTCCAAAGACCATCCAAGACCTGGAGCATGATAACTTTTTCAATATGCCGCATGAAATCGGTCTCAATGCCCTCTTCTTTCGCCTCATACGCCTGGATCACCGTTTCCATGATGGTATCATGAAGTATTTCCCTATTGCAGTTTTCCAGCTCCAGCTTCGTATTTCCTTGAAGGATTAGTTCATGATCGCCGGATTTTTTGATGTGAACTGTAAACTGCCTTTCCAATAATTCATTCAAAGCTTCAATGTCCCACTCTTCCGGATATATCTTTTCCTGGGCGATCTCAGCCAGTGTATCATCCACCACTTCATCCGCCATATCCAACAGGAGTTCTTTCGCATTATCCGTATTAATGATTTCACGGCGCAATGTATAGAGAACCTCCCTTTGTCGATTCATGACATCGTCATATTCCAGAAGATGTTTGCGGATATCAAAGTTATGGGCTTCCACTTTTTTCTGGGCATTGGCAACCGCTTTGGAGACCATGGCATGCTCAATCGGTTGCCCATCTTCCATTCCCAACCGGGCCATTAAAGGAGAAATTTTATCGGACCCGAAAATACGCAATAAATCATCCTCAAGGCTCAGATAAAAACGGGAAGAACCCATGTCGCCCTGCCTTCCAGAACGCCCCCTCAATTGGTTATCAATGCGTCGGCTTTCATGGCGTTCGGTTCCGAGAATATGGAGTCCACCCAGTTCCGGGATGCCCTCACCCAAAACAATATCCGTTCCCCTTCCTGCCATATTCGTGGCAATGGTCACTGCCCCGGGTTGCCCGGCTTGCGCAATAATTTCGGCCTCTTTTTCATGATGCTTGGCATTCAGAACACTGTGTTTGATGCCGAATTTTTTCAGCTTTTTGCTCAAAAGTTCTGACCTTTCGATGGATATTGTACCCACCAGAACGGGCCTCTTCACCTCATGCAATTCCTTAATCTCTTCTATGACAGCATCAAGTTTTTCATCTTCGGTTCTATAAATCACATCCGGACAATCTTCTCGAATCATGGGCTGGTTGGTGGGAACCACAATGACTTCGAGTTTGTAAATCGAGCCAAATTCTTCTGCTTCCGTAGCCGCAGTTCCGGTCATGCCAGCCAATTTTTCATACATACGAAAATAGTTCTGGAAAGTGATGCTCGCGAGAGTCTGGTTTTCATTTTCGATTTTTACTCCCTCTTTTGCCTCCAACGCCTGATGCAGTCCATCACTGTAGCGCCTTCCTGCCATCATGCGACCGGTGAACTCATCGATAATGATGACTTCTCCATCCTTCACCACATAGTCCACTTCATTTTTAAACAGGCCATGTGCTTTAACCGCCTGATTAAGACAATGAAGCGTTTCTATATTAGCCGGATCATAAAGGTTATCCACATTCAACAAATTTTCCATGATGACAATTCCCTCATCCGTCAAGGAAGCGGTCTTGGCTTTTTCATCAATCTGGTAATGCTCTTCTTTTTTCAGCTTGGGGATGATTTGGTTCACCTTGTAATATTTATCCGTGGATTCTTCTGCCTGACCGGAAATGATCAAAGGAGTACGGGCTTCATCAATTAAAATACTGTCCACCTCATCCACAATGGCAAAATTCAGGTCCCGCTGAACCATTTGCTCTTTTGAAAACTTCATATTGTCTCGAAGATAATCAAAGCCGAATTCATTGTTGGTGCCATACAGCACATCTGCAGAATAGGCGGCCTTTCTTTCATCTTCAGGAATATCGTGATAGATCTTACCCACGGACAAACCTAGAAACTCGTAAATCTTGCCCATCCACTCGCTGTCACGGGTAGCCAGATAGTCGTTAACCGTTACAATATGTACTCCCTTTCCCGTCAAAGCGTTCAAGTAAACCGGCATGGTTGCCATCAGGGTTTTTCCTTCACCGGTTTTCATTTCCGCTATTTTTCCTTCGTGTAAAACCACCCCGCCTACAATTTGCACATCGAAAGGACGCATTTCAAGCGTTCTCCAACTGGCTTCGCGGACCACCGCAAATGCCTCGGGCAGGATCTCCTCCAATGTAGAACCGTTAGCCAACTTGTCTTTCAGTTGCGGTGTTTTAGCTTTTAGCTGGTCGTCAGAAAGCGCCTTGATCTCGTTTTCCAAGGCGTTCACAGCCTCCACATGCCTCTGAATCCGCTTAATTTCGCGGTCATTATGGGTACCTATAAGCTTTTTGATAAAACCAAACACCATATCAAATCCTTAAAATTAATTTACAGCCTGGGGTTTTAAAAATAACAATCCTGAGGAAGCTCACTTTAAA
>JAPKCW010000033.1:0-14523 GCA_028822815.1 Nitrospinaceae bacterium
GCGGTCGCTGTGTTTTTTGGTGATTTCTATATAATATCCGTAAATTTTATTGAAGCCGACTTTTAGCACCGGTATGCCGGTTTTCTCTTTTTCTTCCAGTTCCAGAGCGGCGATCCAGTTTTTGCCTTGCCGGGTTATATTTTTTAGGCGGTCCAGTTCTTCGTTACAACCCGCTTTGATCAGGTTCCCTTCTTTGAGCCCAAGGGGTGGATCGTCCGCGATATTGCGATCAATCAAATCGTGAATATTTTCGAGGTTGTCCCAGTTTTCCAGATACATCTGTACAGGGCCATAACCTTTAAGAGCTTCCAATAAATCCGGAAAAACTTTCAGCGATGTTTTTAGCGCCACGAGATCTCTTGCGTTGCAGGCCGAAAGGGTGATTCGCCCCAGCAGTCTTTCCAGGTCGAAGATTTGTCGCAATAGGTCGCGCAGTTCTTTTCGGCCGGTCGGATTGTCCTTGAAGCCTGCCACAATGCTTAAGCGTTGCCGGATTTTTTCCATGTTTATCAGCGGTTTTAAAATCCATTCACGAATACGCCTGGCGCCCATGGGGGTTAGAGAGAGGTCGAGCAGATCCAACAGAGAATTTTTCCTGCTTCCTTCGCTGGATTGGACCAGTTCCAAACTTATCAGGGTGCATTGGTCCAACGCCATATAGTTGTGGATAGGAAAAGGGGTGAGGGCGGTGATATGCTCCATAGGCGATTTCTGCGTTTCGCGCAGGTAATGGATCAATGCCCCGGCTGAAGAAATTGCGGCTTTCATATTTTCACAGCCGAACCCCTCTAAAGACTGGGTTTTAAAATGCTCAACCAGGTTTCTATAAGCTTCGCTGAAAGAAAAGGACATATCTTCCCAGGTGTGGACAAACACCTCACCCGGTGGAAGCCAGGGGCGAGGTTCATCTTTTAATGAATCGGGAATGATGATTTCCCGAGGATCCAGTTTCTGCAGTTCGTTTGCAAGAATGGAAATATCTCCATCAATCTGGGTAACCTTAAAGACCCCGGTCGATACATCAAGTACGGAGAGGCCGATCTCGTTTTTTCCAAAATACAGGGAGGCGATAAATTGATCACATTTAGGATCAAGAATATTGTCGTCCAGAATGGTTCCTGGGGTGATGACTCGAACCACTTCCCTTTTGACTAGTCCCTTGGCGTGTTTAGGATCTTCCGTTTGTTCGCAGATGGCGACCTTCTTGCCCGCCTTAAGGAGTTTAGTGATGTAAAGGTTGGCGGCATGGTGGGGAATCCCACACATGGGCACGGGGTTGGACTTCTTATTTCTGGATGTGAGCGCGATCTGCAAAATGCTGGATGCGGTTTTGGCATCTTCATTGAACATTTCGTAAAAATCTCCCATCCTGAAAAACAAAATGGAATCGGAGTATTCCTTCTTGATGCCTCGATACTGCAGCATCATGGGGGTGTCATCTGCAGTGACTTTAAGACTTTTAGCCAAAATGCCCATATTGTTTATGAATTACAGATTTTCAAAATGAGGAAGAAGTTTATTGTAGGTGGCTTTCAGGTGTTCAGGGTGAACTTTGGTTTCCCCCAGCACGGGCATGAAATTGGTGTCGCCTGTCCATCGGGGAACGATGTGGCAATGAATGTGCTCGTCATACCCCGCACCAGCCGCTTTACCGATATTATATCCAATATTAAAACCATCAGGATTAATCACCGTACGCAATATCTCGATACATTTGTGGGTCAGTTGGTTCAGTTCCGTGCTTTCGTTAGCATCCTGCTCGGTCAAACACCCGATATGACGAAAGGGCGATACCATTAAGTGAGCGGAATTATAGGGGAAAATATTCATGATGATAAAAGCCGACTGGCCTCGATGCAGGATATTGCTTTTCGCGTCATCACCTGCCTTGGGAAGTGAGCAGAAAATACATTCATCCGACTTATCACTCTTGATATATTCCATCCTCCAGGGAGCCCAAAGTTGCTTCATGGTTTTTCCTAAGTGGTTGTAGCAAGTCAGAAGTTGCAGGTGTCCGCAAGTTTTTTGTCGGGATAAATCATCGCGAACAATTCCCGGGTTTTTTTTCGCATTCGTTCTTCCTCCCGGTTGGAAATTTCATGGTCATAGCCCAAGAGGTGAAGGATACCGTGAATGAGCAGTAAAATTAATTCCTCTCTCAGGGACAGGCCGTGACCCTTAGATTGGTGACGGGCTGTCTCAAGGGAAATGGCGACATCACCCAGGACAGGTGCCCCAGGGGGCTCCGGTTCTCCCTCCAAAAGTTGGGGAAACGATAACACATCCGTCGGGCGATCTATATCCCTGAACTGACGGTTCAGATCGCGGATGCCCTGATCCCCGACAAATAATATGCTGATTTCATGTTCATTGCAATCCAGAGAGATCAGGATTTTGCTAATCTGCTGTTTTATTTTCCGGGTATCCACTTTGATTCCGGGGCACTCATTTCTAATAAGAATTTCCATAAAGATTTCGGAGAGGCTTTGTTTATTTGGTAATTTTCAGAGATGCCCTTCAAACAGAGAGCAAAAATCAGTGGATTTCAGGATGATAGTGGAATTGTCAGAACTATTCCTGATTAGAATCAGTCTGGGCGTAGGCCGTGATAATTTTTTTCACCAATTCATGGCGGACGACATCCTTGAGTGAAAAATAAACAAAGTGGATGCCTTGAACCTTATCCAGCAGGCTTTGAACATGGATGAGGCCCGAATCACTGTATTTTGGAAGGTCGACTTGGGTAATATCCCCGGTAACAACCATCTTCGACCGGAATCCCAAACGAGTCAGGAACATTTTCATCTGTTCTTTGGTCGCGTTCTGGGCTTCATCAAGAATGATGAATGAATCACTCAGTGTTCTTCCGCGCATATATGCCAACGGGACGATTTCTATAGCGCCGTCATCCATGAGATGCCTCACATGATTTTCTTCCATCATATCATTTAAAGCATCATAGAGGGGCATGAGGTAAGGATTGATCTTGTCGGCGATATCTCCCGGCAAATAACCCAGCTTTTCACCGGCTTCTACCGCCGGGCGCACCAGCACAATTCTTTTAAATCTTTTTTTGAGCAGGCCCTCTACCGCCATCGCTACCGCCAGGTAGGTTTTCCCCGTTCCTGCCGGGCCAATGGAAAGAACGATGTCGTTCTTCCTGATAGATTGGATGAACTCGTATTGTGCGGGTCCCTTGGGGGTGACATAGCCCTTTTTTTGGGAAACGGCAATGCGCTCCGAAAAGATTGTTTGGAGATCGACTTGGGGGTCGTCCGCCATAAGTCGAATGGCAAACTTTACGTCTCCGTTTGCGACCGGGAGGTTTGCCTCATGCAGTTTCTCCAATTGCATGAAAAGATTTTCGACTGTTTCGATATCTTTCGGGTTGCCTTTGAGCTTGATCTGGTTTTCGCGGGTGGTGATGCGGATGTTGAATTTTTTCTCAATCAGTTTGAGATTGAGATCTTGACTGCCAAACAGTTCGGGAATGAGTGCGTTGTTTTCGAGTATTAATTCTTTGATATCCGATTCCAAACAGCGTTCTCTCTATTTAAAAGATGAAAAATTTACAGGGCTCACCGCCGTGTCCCCTGTGGGGGAATCAGGCTCAAAAACTCACTGCGTGTTCTGGCATCGGCTTTGAAAGAGCCCAGCATGGCACTGGTGGTGGTGTAGGAGTTTTGTTTTGCCACTCCTCGCATGCACATGCATAGATGAAGGGCTTCAATCACTACCCCTACACCAATGGGTTGAAGAATTTCATTCAGGGAATCAGCGATTTGTTTGGTCAGGCGTTCCTGTACCTGCAGGCGGCGGCTGAACGCATCGACAATCCGGGGCACTTTGCTGATGCCAATTATTTTCCCCTTTGGTAGATAGGCAACGTGGCATTTGCCAATGAAGGGAAGCATATGGTGTTCGCACATGCTGAACAGGTCAATATCCTTGACGATAACCATTTCATCATAGTCTTCATTGAATAACGCGCCATTGACAAGCTCTTTAATATTGACCCAGTAGCCACTGGTTAGAAACTTTAGCGACTTCTCCACACGTTCTGGGGTGTTCTGCAGTCCCTCGCGGGATGGGTCTTCCCCAATCTGCAACAATATTTGTTTAATGAGGTCTTTCAAGTTCAGTTCCCCGGTAAATGACAAAATTGCGTTCGGACTCAAAAAGTTTGATCTCATGCAGAGTACCGTTCTCAATTTTGGGTTCGATGATATCCCAGAAATGGATGGCGATATTTTCTGCTGTGGGAATTACATTTTTCAAAAACTCCACATCCACATTAAGATTTTTATGGTCGACCTTGTCAACGATTTCCACGTTAATCAGTTTTTTGAGGGTTTTGAGATCCAGCACCATTCCGGTTTCCGGGTCCACTTCCCCTTTGACGGTAACCTCCAGAACATAATTATGTCCATGCCCATTGGGATTGTTGCACAACCCAAAGGTGGCCGCGTTTTTCTCATCTGAAAAAGCAGGATTGAACAATCTGTGGCTGGCACAAAATTCCAGACGGCGGGTGATATAAATCATCAGTAATAGTGGGAGTTTATTTAAGGTATTTGCGTTTGTTATCTGTTGAGTAAAAGCCTGGTCCGTACAAATGAAAGTTCATCTGGTTGAACTGCTTGCTCAGTTTGCCGCCACATTTTTCACAATCGTCGAGTGGGTCGTCACTGATTTTTTGCAGGACTTCTACAATGTCCTTGCACTTTTCGCACTGATATTCATATATGGGCATTGGTTTCTCTATTTCCAGACCATTTCATTGGTTACATTATACAACGATCAGGTGAGGTTGTAGGCAAAACATCCGCTGGAACACGTCACCATATAATGAGGACAACTTTTGCAAGGCTCTTTCGGCTGTGCTTCAAATACATGGCTGAGAAATCGGGTATGCATTTTGGTAATTGAAAGCTCGTTTATCTGCTTAAAGTCCTTGATATTGCCAAGTTTTTTATTGTGAAACGGGAAACAGTTGAAACAATCCCCTTTGGGGTCAATGTCCATAGGGCTGTCATCCGCACATCCAAAATAAACGTCTTTGTTTTTCCATGTTGTGATATCGGGAACGGACTGACTGCCATGGTAGATAAATCGCTCTACGAGGGGATATTCGTCTTCTTCTATTTCGTCCAAAAGACAGGGGGGGAACGAACAGTCAAAACGAAAACACAGTTGCGGAAATTCTTTAATCATATCCAGCATCATCCGTCCCATTTTCGGATAATCTCTTATGGCTAATGGTTCGTTGCTATCCTCCCCGACAATTGGGAAGGCCAGACTGACACGGACTTTATATTTTTGTCCCGGTGGCAACCCCATGTCCTGGTAGATTTCATCGATTTCCCAGCACTGGGTCTGTAAATCCTGCTCGATGGAATACAGGTTGAGACTGAACATGAGACCCATTCCGTTTTTGCTGAGAATTGTCTCTGCTACTTCCCGGCAACGGGCATGGTTTTTTTCAGAAATGTTTTCAGAAGTCTGCCAGTTTAGAAGAATGGAAAATTGAATCTGGCGCTCGATACTTCCTCCACGGCCTACGGTATGCAAAAGAAGATCGAGGACTTTGTCCGGCATCAAGCCATTGGTGAAAACTCCCAGAAAAGAAAAAGGCTGCATGTTTTCCAGGGTTTGCGACAAAATATCGTTGAATTGGGGATGCAGGGTGGGTTCACCGCCCATGAAATTGATGAGAGAGGCATTTTTTACCCGAGGCAGCAATTCATTGAGAAAAAAGTCATAATCCATTGACTTATCAGGAGTTTTAACATTCTCCTCCATATATTCATCGGCAAAGCAATAATTACATTTTAGATTGCAATAGGTATTAAGAATAAGGTTCATGGGTTAACTTTTCATCTCCTTCGCGGTAACTCAGCGAACCGGCTTCGTATTCCAGTCTGGCGCTGGGGATTGTCTCCACGAAAAATATTCAATGTTTTCGGAATATTTTCTTTCAGGGCTTCCAGGCTAAAGCGGGTGGAAGGCAAGGTCAAACCCCACTGGGGATCATAAATGCCCGCCAGTATTTCATCTTGCCCCAAAACCTGTATGACAATAAACTTTTCAACGGAATATTTTTTTTGCACTTCCAACGGCATCATCAGGGTTTCATTTTCATTCTTTGAGCCCCTGCGCATCACTGCCTTGCCCGACTCGACCGCATCAAAAGATATAGAAGCGATATAGTCGCCCAATGCTTTAAAAATGTATTTTTTCGGAAAAACAACGATGCCATAACTTTCGTTGTTCTTGTAGAGCTGATAATCATAACTGGACCCGGCCCGGGCCTGTACGGGGGCAAGGAATAGTGTCAGGGCTATAAGAGCTATTAGATGTTTCATTATACTAGGATGATACTCCATAACCCCTTAACAGGGAAGCAAACAGTGCAAAGACCTGTGAGCCGCCAAAACTCTTTGCTCGACACCCTCTCGCGAGGAAGGAAGCTGGCCCCATGCCTAGTGGCCTAGTGGATTTCTGTCTGGCTGAAGAAGTAGGGTATTTCAAATGCTGCAGTTTCTGGTGCATCTGAGCCATGTGATGTGTTTCTTTCAATATTTTCTGCAAAATCTTTGCGGATGGTGCCGGCTTCGGCATCTGCCGGATTGGTCGCACCCATCAATTTTCGCCATTCGGCGATAGCATTGTCCTTTTCAAGGACGAGTAAAACAACGGGCCCTGAACTCATGGTGCTGGTCATGCTGTCGAAAAAAGGCCGCTCCTTGTGGACATCATAAAATCCTTCAGCCTGAGCCTTGCTGAGCAGGGTTCGTTTCATGGCAACGATTTTAAAGCCTTGTGATTCGATGCGTTCCAGAATTTTTCCGGTGAGATTGCGTTCTACTCCGTCAGGTTTGATAATAGCAAAAGTTCTTTCCATTTCAGGGCTTTCTTCTAAGGATTATGGGTCAAATAAAAAAAGGTATTTGGGCTTTAACGCCCAAATACCTTTTAGTAAAAAAGATGAGTTATCGTAGAACCAGTCCGGATTTTTTAAAGACAAAACCTTCGTCCAATTCCTCGATCCATTTCATTTGAATGGCATCGTTCTTGGCGATATCCGTGCATATATAGACGCAAATCTCACAGGCTTTACACCGGTCTACGGAGACATAAGCGGATTTATCCTCTTCACTGTAGTTGATACAGTTTGATTCCGGACAGTATTGCGTACAGAGATGGCAATTTTTAGCCGAGCATATGTCTTTGTCAACATGAGCAATGTAGTACATATTTTCTCCAGTCTTAAACGTTATGCGGTGGCTTTAGCAGGTTCAGCTTCAGACCAGCCTTGTTCAATGGTATAGGCGTGAGCCGCATCCAGTACCATTTGGTTGGCTTCCAGTAATTTTTGTTTCTTTGCAAATTTTTTCTCAATGGCACTGTCCAAAGCCGCCGTACCACCCGATACCACGATACCTTTTCCAACAAACCGATCTTTAACCGATGCCGCCAGGGATACCAGGTCGGGCAGACCGAAGATCCCGGAAATGGCACCGCACATGGCCATATTGGTAGCCAGGTCGGTTTTAGCCAGGTCATTGGCCATTTCCGTTGCGGGCAGATAGTAGATGCGCGCTTCTTTCTCCTCCAGTTCTCTTTGCTCGTCGCGAGTGAATTTAATCGGTTTCTTGCTGTTAATGAGGATGATTCCTTTTTGCTTCAAGCCGGTATAAAACGGCATGGTGTAAGACTTGCCAAGAGTGATTACGGAAGGGTGAAAAATCATGAGAACGTTCGGAAAAATAATCTCTCCAATCTCATATATCTCTTCGTTGGAGATGCGGACATAACTTTCAACGGGTGCGTTTCGCTTTTCTGATCCGAAGAAAGGAACCAGGGAACTGAAACCACCGGAAATAACCACACCGTTACTGACAATGTGGGATGCCGTGACCACACCCTGGCCGCCAATTCCTGCCATACGAACGTTATAGCGTCTAACTGCTGCTGCCATTTTATTTTCTCCTTACTTGTCTGATTTTTTCTTTTTGGCTTTTTTCTCAACTTCATCCAGATACTCTTTGGCCAGAGGAGAAATAATCTCTTCAAAACCATAGCGGTCTTTTTCAACTTCGAAGGCATCTTTCATGACATCCGGGGTTGGAATAGAGTACTCAATATTACAGGAGGTATAGGCTTGAATGTAGCTATGACCTACTTCCCGTGCCACCATGATGGCGCGGCGAACGGTTCGTGCCACCCGTGCGGGATTTGTCGGAGCAAGCCGGGCAACATAATCCACGCCGGCTACCTTGGCGAGACCCAAAGCATCGATTTTATCACCAAACTTTCCACGCGGAGCCATTTTGAGAACTTTACCATTTTCGGTCATGCCGCTTTCCTGTCCACCGGTGTTTCCATAAACTTCATTGTCGAGCATGATGGTGGTGAATTTTTCTCTGCGGAACCAGCTATGCATCAGTCCCTGAAAACCAATGTCGATCAGCCCGCCGTCACCCGCCATAACCACAACGTCTTTTTTCTGGTTGGGAAAACGAATTTCCAGACCGCGTTTCAGGCCGGAAGCCACTGCGTTGGTATCCCCGTAATTACCATAAATGAAAGGCACGGAAGCCTGGGAAATTGCCAATCGGCCGCACCCGGCGGTGCCGACAACGATCGTGTGCTCGGGGTTGGGCATCCCAATATAAACGAGACGGATGAACAAGGTCATCGCACAGCCCGCACACATGGGATGTTCTTCAATTACTTCCTTGAATTTCCCCATATCAGTTACTTTGGTTGTTTGTTTGTCCTTACCACCGCGGTTAAAGTATGGGCCATGTTCCACCAGGTCTTTGTACTCAATAGGTAAAAACTCTTTTAATGCCGGAGAGGGAAATAAAGTTTCAAGAGACATAGGATTTTATCCTTATATGAAAAAAGGTTTGAATGTAATATTAACAAGCAGGCTCTCGCCTTTTGAATTATACCTGTATTTAAAAGACGAAACAACAAATCCGGGAATACTGCTACTTAACCTCTTTGCGAAATTCTGCCAGCCACTCCAGAACCATCTCGGTCGGCATGGTCATACCGCCAAATACTCGCGGGCCATTTTTGATGACTGCATTACTACGGCCATAGAGCACGGAACAGAGTTCCTTGTGTAGCCAGCCAGCCTGGTTGAATTCAGGAACCAGGATGCGCTTGGCACCTTTAATCGCATCGACGATTTCTTCCGTTGGGAAAGGACGAATGGTTTTTATTTTAACCAGACCTACTGTGCGTCCTTTTTCACCTTCCTGCCTGATTGCTTCGCGGGCCTGAGAAACAGCGCAACCGGAGGCAATGATGACATCTTCAGCGCCGGGGTTAACCACTTCAATCAAACCGCCAAGATAGTCGCGGAAATATTTTGCCGAACGGTTTACCGCCGCAAAAACTTCCTGTTGCCAGCTGGAGTGCATGTGGTAACTGATGAAATTACTTTTTTGAATTGGGGCATCCCGTGAGATACGTGCGGGAGGGTTCTCGTTATCCATTGCAGGAACCGCAGACCGCCATCCATCCCGAGGGGGTAGTTTATATTCTTCGGGAGTGATCAAAACAGGGCCACGCGCATGGGTTACGAAAAATCCATCCGTAGAGACAACAGCGGGTAAGGTGACATCGACCTGCTCAGAGGCCATAATTGCCGCAAGCGGGTAATCGTAAAAATCCTGCTGGTTCTCAGCATGCAGCAAAAGAATGCCGGTATTCAGCATAAACGACATTTCAATATTATCCGGCTGAATTGCCAAGGGGGTATTGATAACCCGACACATGTTAAGCATGATGATTGGAGTTCTTGCGCCCGGCCAGGAACTGATCGCTTCCATGCCGCGCATCAGGCCAGGGCCTGAAGTCGCTGTCAAAGCGCGCACTCCAGCACGCGAAGCGCCGGAAATGGCAGAGAAGGTTCCGATCTCTTCTTCTGCCCGGTAATACTCTTTGATATATCCTTCATCATAGAGATACCCGGCCTGCTGCATGGATTCACTTTGTGGAGTGATCGGATAGGCAATTGCAATATCGATGCTTGCCCGTCTCATGGACTCTCTTGCGGCCTCACTTCCCGTAATAAACTGCTTCTCGCGCGGGAGTTTGTGAAACATTTCCATAGGGTCTACAGCTGTTTGCCTGTCTGTCCCGGGGATCCAGTCAGCCGGTTTTCCTTCATCGACAGCGGTTCTGTTGACTGCCGCGCCCTTTACATTTGCCATGATTTAACTCCTTTTATTTCAAAATATCAGTACCCAGATTCAATTAAAAATTCTGGTGCTACTGTAACGAATAACAATTATTTAGCCAGGCTTTAAGAGGGAAGCAATTTCTTCAAAAATGCCGGCCGATTGCCTTGGAAAAGAGTCACATATTAAAAATAAACCGCCTCCCTGTCAAGACTTATGCCTTATTATTAGGTACTTTTCCCTGTTTTTCCTGGCTCAAGTCAGTTTAGGGCTCCTGGGGCAACATTTTTTCCAGCGAATCCAGCTCCTCAAAATATTTAAAGGCCTTCTGCAAAAACTCGTTTAAGGATTTATCATTATAAAACTTAAGGGTTTTGTCTGCCAGTTCGGTTGAATGGCAAATCTCAAATTCTGCAGTTTCAGGGGCCGTGAACCTGATGACTTCCACCTCCCAATGAATCATGGAAATTTCTTCCTGCGGACTTGTCAAAGCAGTTAATCCATAGTCCTTCACCCGGTATAACAACTGCGTTCCACCCTGACCACTGGGATCGGCACGGGATAAAAATAAATTTTCTTGAATAAGCATGTTGAATCTCGTAAATTATGGGTTTTTTGCCAAAACTTGTGTAAGTTGAATGTTGAGCAGTTTATAATATACATCAATCCAGTGGCCTAATCCATTTAGGTTGGTCTTGTCGAACTGATTATGCAATCTATTCAAATAAACAACCCTGCAGAGATAGAAGTTTTTTTAAGTAAAATAGAGCTGACCGGCAAAGGTTTTACCACCGAATGCCTCCTCATGGATGTCTTTGATGCAGGCCTGGATTATCCAGATTATTTAAAAGCCGAGGGGGAGGATTCTAATGCCAGTTACGAGGGTAAATCCCCGGCTTGGGCCAAATACCATATGCGCCAGGGAAAACGGGTGTTTATGGTTTATGGGGAACCTGGCAAAGACCGACGGACCCATTTCTCTGAAACGCCTTGACCTTGAAATGCATCCAAATACCTAAAAGCACAACCCGTTCAAAACCCAATCATTTTTGAGTAATTAATTATGCAATTTGATAAAGAAACACAAGTCCGGATATTAAGGGTTGCCTCTGACCGGCACCATGGCAGGAATATTGAAGAACTCGATTCACGGATCGCCCATGTTATGGATCTACACCCGGAGTTTGAAGAAATTTGGACTATGGGAGAGATGGCCGCCTATCCTCAGGAGATCAATGGGCAGATTGTCAGCCCTTTTGTGCATACGGTCCTGCATACTATCGTTGACAGCCAAATTAGAACCGAGCAACCCGAATTTGTTATTAAGGCTTTCAATAAGCTGCGTGAACAGGGGATGGAAGAGCATGAGGTCCTGCATGCCATCATTGCTGTTTATGCCGACTTGCATTTTTCCAGTTTCCGGCAGGGAAAGCCGTTCGATCAATTGGACTATGAAAGCCGACTGGGTTATCTTTCTTTCGAAGATGCAGAAGAAAACTAGGTGCCGACGAGCCGCCGGTGGCAACGGCAAAGACTAGTACGGTCGATAACCTGTTTTCAACTTATGGGCGTTATTGTTTATTAGGTCCAGCGAGTTATGCTCATCATTTGCCTTGACCCTTTCAGGGCGTGAAGGTTAATGAGGGAATATCACGCATGCCCCAGT
Organism: Nitrospinaceae bacterium; assembly: GCA_028822815.1. Classification (GTDB taxonomy): domain Bacteria; phylum Nitrospinota; class Nitrospinia; order Nitrospinales; family VA-1; genus LS-NOB. The sequence goes on from JAPKCW010000033.1 coordinate 11,866, forward strand.
TATATCCTCTTCATTAAATTTTATGCCCCGCATGGGGTAGAATGGGGTATCACGCTGGCTAGAGGGCTTTTTGCAGGGTTTTTCCTAGATCGGCAGGGCTTTTTACCACTTTGATTCCGCACCGCTTCATGATCTTCATTTTTTCCTCAGCGGTTCCTTGTCCTCCGGAGATGATGGCTCCGGCGTGTCCCATGCGTCGGCCTGGAGGTGCGGTCTGACCCGCAATGAATCCGACCACCGGTTTGGTAACGTGTTTTTTAATGTAGTAGGCGGCTTCATCTTCGGCGGTCCCGCCGATTTCACCGATCATGCAAATGGCTTTGGTGCCCCGGTCTCTCTGGAACAGTTTCAGTACATCGATGAATTGTGTACCGATGATGGGGTCGCCGCCAATTCCCACACAGGTGGACTGGCCGATTCCCAGCTTGGTCAACTGTCCAACGGCTTCATACGTCAGGGTTCCACTGCGGGAAATGATGCCGACATTGCCCTTTTTATGAATGTGAGCGGGCATGATCCCGATCTTCGCTTTACCCGGAGAAATGACACCCGGGCAATTGGGCCCGACTAACCGGCTTTCTGTGCCTCGCAGATATTTATAGACATCCACCATATCGCTGATGGGGATTCCCTCGGTGATGCAAATGATCAACTCAATGCCGGCATCTGCCGCTTCCAAAATCGCATCGGCGGCAAAGGGAGGGGGAACAAAGACCATAGTCGCATTAGCTTTGGTTTTGACTACTGCGTCTCGCACGGTATTGAAGACGGGTACGTTTCCCAAAACTTTTTGTCCGCCTTTACCAGGGGTCACACCCCCTACAACACGGGTTCCATATTTCATGGATTGTTCGGTATGGTACATGCCCTCACGCCCAGTGATGCCCTGGGTTATCAGCCTTGTCTTTTCATCAACGAGAATGCTCATTTTATTGCTTTGACCACTTTTTGGGCTCCGTCTTTCATTCCATCTCCGATGGCAAAGTTCAAACCGGAGTCTTTAAGAATCTGATGTCCTTCTTCCATATTGGTGCCTTCCATCCGCACCACAACGGGAATTTTGATATGGAGTTTTTTGGTTGCGGCGACTACCCCTCGGGCAAGAATGTCACAGCGAAGAATACCACCGAAAATATTAATAAAGATTCCCTTAACAGAAGGGTCAGAAATGATAATGCGGAAACCATTTTCAATCATCTCCTCATCGGCTCCACCACCGACATCAAGAAAATTAGCCGGTTCTCCACCGGATAACTTAATGATATCCATTGTTGCCATTGCCAAGCCTGCCCCGTTAACCATGCAACCAATATTTCCATCGAGCTTGATGTAGTTCAGGTTGAATTTGCTGGCTTCCACTTCCGTAGGATCTTCTTCGTCCAGGTCCCGACATTCCTGGGTGTCTTTATGGCGGTACATTGCGTTATCGTCTATGTCAACCTTTGCGTCCAAGGCCAGGACCCGATCGTCAGAGGTAATGACAAGAGGGTTGATTTCCAGCATGGAGCAGTCTTCTTTAACAAACGCCTCATAGAGATTGATGATAAAGGGAACAATTTTCTTTAAGGCGTCTCCCTTAATGTTGAGGGCAAACGCTATTTTGCGAGCCAGGTAAGGCTTGACACCGATAATCGGGTCTATTATTTCCTTAAAGATTTTTTCCGGAGTGTCTGCGGCGACTTTTTCAATATCCATTCCTCCGGCTTCGCTGGCCATGATGAGAACCTGGCTGGTTTGCCGGTCTATCAAAATGCCCATATAGAGCTCTTTGGCTATGGACATGCCTTCCTCGATCAGCACTTTTTTAACCAGTCGGCCTTCCGAGCCGGTTTGGGGGGTGACGAGAGTCATGCCCAGAATATTGCCGGCATGCTTTTCGGCTTCCTGCGGACTTTTTGCCAGTTTGACGCCGCCGCCTTTTCCCCGTCCTCCCGCATGAATCTGGGCCTTGACCACCACGACATCGGTGCCAAGTTTTTTAGCGGCTTTGGCGGCTTCTAATTTTTGGGTAATCAGGATTCCGCTAGGCACAGGAACATTATATTTCCTTAAAATCTCTTTGGCTTGATACTCGTGAATCTTCATGGATATTTTTAAATTATATGGGAGAAAAGGAGTCCAACTTTTAACATAAAAAAGCAGATTGTCAAAAAAATAATCGAAAACCTTTGTAAAACGGCTTTCTGGTAAAAAAACAGCTTCGTGGATCAAAATGAAGAAAATGGGGCCGTGGTGGGTTAAATTCCCAAACTCCTATTAGCACAACTGAGGGTTGCTTTTTATTGGCTCTGAAACAATCACTTATGAGGAGAAAAGGAGAAGAAGATATTATTTTAAAATTTAACAGAAAGTATCTCTTAGCTTTTTAACTCATCTGGCCCACATTCGGCTGAGGCCAAACAAGCAAGATGGAGGCGTAAAGGTTGGTTGACTTCTCTAAACTCTAGCATTTTGATGCGATATTTTTGGGAGGCTGGTGATCGCCCTCTCCGGTATTGGTGGACGCGTGGAACAATTGTTCCCATGCCTCGGCAAGCGGGCTGAGTATTTTGATGACCATTTCCAAGGCTTTCCGGTCGGACTTGATATTTGCCAATGTCAATTGACTGAGCATATATTGATATAAAGATTCCAGGCGCTGGGCTACTTCTCCGCCTT